>NZ_JAPDHR010000040.1:0-42940 GCF_030063005.1 Dehalobacter sp. | reverse complement strand
TACCCGATATGCGTAATACGACTTAATACTTTAATTCAATATTCATTTTTAAAGTCCGCATTTGGTGGGCTTATTTTGGTGTACCCTTCTTTTTACGCAGTCTCATGTCTGAACTCTTTCAAACTAACTACCTCAATCATAAAATATTATAATAACAGGCATCCTTGAAAACCTAGAAGAAATTTATTATAAAATATAGTAAAGAGGATATTCATGACCTTTTATATCTAGGTTAATTCTATTCCCCAAATGTAGGGCTGATCCATCTTCATTGGACCCCATGCTATACACCTGTGACCCACAACAATAGGTTCAGTTAACTTATCCAGAAGCCCTGCCAGAGCTTGACCATAGGTGGAAGCATTGTCGGTGTCAATAGCATACGAGTGGACCATATCTGCGTTTTCAAGCGCTGCGGAGGTTCGGCCACAAAGATGGATCAGAAATCTCCCCCCAACTTCTTTTATTCCATTAATAATTCGTAGGTTTGATGAGCCGCTGAAATCCTGGTAAATAGTTGGTCCTATAACATCCGGTACACCTACCGCGTCCTCGTAGGAAATAATAGAGGCACCCCTTTTTACACCCTCAATACCATATTGAATAACACTCTTTTCAATAACAGCCATGATTTTCTTGATTTGCTCTGGATCCTTACGCAAGCCATGGTAAAAAATTGTATGATTTATCAAGGCATAAATAATCGTGAATGGACCGACAATGTTGAGTATTACTTTTTCACCCGACTCAGCCAGGATCCCCACAGCATCCAGTACTTCTCCAATTCGGCCTTTAGAAATATCTGGCGCTTGGATACCGGATAGTTCTTCAATAGACGAGAAGCGGTGGCCATTTGGTCTTGGTCGGTGCATAGCATCGCCCATTTTTATATATGCTCCGAAGGCTTCTGCTTCGACCGTGACACAAAAAGGTACCTTGGCAAACACATCGTCCTGGTATTTCTTTTGTACTCTGGCAAGAGCAACTATGTTATTTTTATCCGTGTAAGCCTTCGGAAAAGTTATCCCAGCTTCCCTTAGAACCTCTTCTGGAATATGATCTTGATTATGTCCAGGACATTTAAATTCCACCATTCTTCCCTCCAATAAAGTAAACTAGTAATATTTACTTAAAAGATTTTGAAGTACAATCTATTCCTATTCTTAACCTTCTCCAAACTAACCCGCGTTTTAGCCCGTCCATTGATCATGTTCACATAAAAGCACAGGCATCTCTAAAGGACCTATTGAAATCCGCTCTGAGCGAAAGTTCGACGTGAGTTGCCTTCCTAGCCAGATACTGTGCATGATTTCGCTCGTTTTCTGAAGAAAGCGCTAAAATTGCACCTTCTCCTGCTGCATTTCCTACAGAATAGACAACTCTCTCATCTACTCTTGGAAGCATTCCTATTGAGAGAATACTCTCTTTCCTGACAAAGCTACCAAATGCCCCAGCCAGCATCACCGCGTTTAAATCTCTTGCCTTAATGTCTGCTTCCTTCAAAAGAATTTCTGCTCCAGCCCTGACAGAAGCCTTTGCCATCTGTAATTCACGTACATCCCGCTGGGTTAAAACTATATCATCAGCATCTGTTGTGCCATAATAAAGGACAAAATCCTGTCCAGAGCTACTGTGACGTAACCGGTGCCACAATTCTTCTGGAATTTTCCCATCCAGGTCTTTTTGAGACATAATCCGGCCGTTGTTATTAATAATACCTGCTTTTACCAATTCCGAAACAGCGTCAATTAAACCGGAGCCACAAATCCCACATGGAGCAACATTTCCGATAACATCAACAGTCACCGTTTTATCAATACGTACTTTTTCTATAGCCCCTTTAACGGCTCTCATCCCGTGATAAATATGAGCACCTTCAAAAGCTGGCCCTGCAGCTGTAGAGCAGGTATACAGTCTTCCATCACACGCCAGTGCTATTTCTCCGTTGGTACCTAGATCAATCATCATTGCCGATCCGGTATATTTGTCTATCTTCACTGCTAACAAAGCCGCCACAGTATCAGAACCAACATATCCTGCAATGTTAGGCAACACGATAACCTGCGCACGATGATTGATTTCTAATCCCAAGGCATAGGCAGGGATTACTGTCATGGAAGAGAATGCAGGAATAAAAGGTGATTTTCCCAGTGCAGCGGGGGACAACCCTAAAAACAGATGGGACATGACGGTGTTTCCTACGACCAACACCTGATAGATGCTCCCAATATCAATTCCATTCTGCTGTGTCAATTCATTGATTATTTCATTTATGACACTTAATACATCTTCCTGCAAACATTTCAAACCGTTATCTTGTTCATTAGAAAACTGGATGCGGGATATAACATCTGCCCCATAAGAATTCTGCTTATTAGTACGGGATGCGGCTCCTATTACAAGACCTTGACATAAATCCAGCAAAAAACCAACAACAGTGGTTGTTCCAATATCCAATGCTACTCCATAGATTTTGTTACGTGTATCCCCTGCTTCTACTACCAATAATTCGTTTCCCGCCAGAACAGCAGTAACCTTAAAATCATTTTCCCGCAGGATAAATGGTATAGTAGATAATACATCGAGCTGCAATGGATTAATTTGTTTCCCTTTCAACCCATCTATGAGGCGGTTTGCATCTGATCTGAAATCATGAACATGTGGTTTCTCTAATTCCAAGTATTCTTTTCTTAAATCTGTGTCCAGTAATACTTTTTTCGATTCCAGGCTCAATTTTCGAGATAATTCATTTCCTTTTTCCGGAACAAAAACCTCAAGATTACCATAGCCCCGGCACTGACAAGCCAGGGCTATCCCTTTTTCTACATCTGATGAACTAAGGAAGTTTTCCTCGACATTTGTTAATGGTTCTCTTGCCCCATGTTGAATGCGTACCCTGCATTTACCACAAGTTCCTTTGCCGCCGCATGTGGCTTCAATAGCTATACCAGCTTTTTGAGAGGCTTCTAAAATAGTTTTTTTTTCACCAGTCAAAATCATCTTCTCTTCAGGATAAAAAACTATTTTTCTATCAGTCATAGCTTTCCTCCATTGCTCTTGGGAAACTGCTTAATTTCTTTTAAAGTTTGCCTAATAAGTGTTTCAAAATTTTTGCTACCAATTCTTTGAATTTCCAGGGGTAGGTTAAGAAAGTCAGCTATTTCGCGAGCTTTCTTGTCAAGGGAGTTATCTTCCATGACATCCAAGTAGACAACTCGTTGATAATTCCGAAGCATCATTTCTTTAATCCTAGGCCGCTCTTTCCAATCCAAAGGCTCTACAACCAGCTTGTTAAAATTCCTGCATACATCGTCTGTCAAAAAATAGGTTCCCGGCACTTTTTTAAGCATTTCCCGGTAGATGTCTTCACCGACATACATCGCATAACATAATTCGCCTGGAACCCTGATTGCCCCATGTTGATTAACTATTTCATCAATTCTGTAAGCACATTTGCCGTAAACAACAATTATTCCACTGTATATGCCTTTAAAGGAAGCGAGCAGTCCATTAATAGCAGCTGACAACTTATCTGGATAAAGGTGCATAATCGCAGGCAGGTAAATAATGTCCGGCCGCTCATCTTCGTGCAATGCTTCGATAGCTTTTTCTAATGGAATTTTCAAAGTTCCGCAGGCGACAATTATGTTAGACATTTTTCACCCCAAAAATTTACTTAAAAACATTGTACAAAGGATGATCATGGCTGGCAGGCCTTACGCCATGCTGCATACAGCTATAAGCAACCAAAGCATCAACTGCCGCCATGGACGGCACTATTTCCGTTTGTTTGATTCCATACATAATAAAGTCGGCACCCAAAAGCTGCAGGCTGGTCGCCATACTGGTTTTGGTGGAAGCTACTTCAATCTTGTTATACATAAATGATTTCTTCCATCCGGTAATCACCGTATGGGTTGGTGAACAGCCGGCAGGATATCCATATTTGTCTTTGAGCATATATATTGCTTTAGCTGCCGGCCCCGGCTCCACTATGTCCAGTACGGCCATGTCAAGCATCAGTTTTTGAAAACCATAGGACTTAGCCCGTTCAATCAGTGCTTCAGCAATATCTACTCTGCCCTGGGCTGTTGGCTTCTTTGAATTGTTCAACATAACTACGGTGGCCTTCAAACCATGCTTTTTTACTTCTTTCAGTTCCTCATCTTTACTCTCAACGTTTACGGAATCAAACACTGCCCTGTCCTGTAAACCAAGCTTGGCAGCCATTTCCACTCCGGCAATTCTCACTTTGGCAACCGTCCCATCAATGATGAACGGCAGATCTGTGTTGCGTCCGATGAATTCAACATAGGCACGCATAGCATTTTCGCTGGCTCCGACAATATCTATCATCAGAGGAAGTTTAACTTTTCTGCACATATCATCAATTTTGTTAATCCAGCCAAGGGCTCCTTCTTGATCAAAAGTTCCCTTTTCTTCATCTTTAACAAGCTTGTCACCCTGATAAAAGATGCTTGCCATTAATACTGTCGGATGCTGTCCAGGTTGGCCGCCGATTGTAACATTTCCAATTTGATAAATTTTCTGTTCAGCTTTGAATTTGAACAAATCGTCCCCCCCTTTACTCGTACCGCCCAAATTTTTCTGCAGCTCTAACCATGGCCTCTACATTTTCCGGCGGTACATCAGCGGTAATTTCACAACCCGGTGACAGCATGTACTGTCCGCCTTCCTTGGCGGCAGTGATGATCTCTCCGCATTTTTCCTCTACTTCCTCTGCGGAAGCCTGGGGCAAAAAGACAATATGGTCTAGGTTTCCGGCGAAACCAAGCTTTCCGGTATATTTCTTTTTAAACTTAAGCATGTCTGTGTGGTGCCCTAAACTGACCATCTGCAGTTTTTCCATGTCAGACAGAGCATCCCCATTTACATCAAGATGATTATTTACTTTCCCGCACATGTGCAAAATGTTATATTCGTAGGTGAGCGCCTGCTTTAGATATGGGATGAAAAACTCGGTCATCGTTGCGGGAGCGAACATCTGCAGATCGTGTTCACAGATCACCAAGAAAGATGCCCCGGCTTCTTTTAATGCTTGGGCATACGCGTTCACTACTTCTGTGCTTTTCTGAATCAGGGCATGCATAAATTCTTTTTTATTGATACTTCTGATGAAATTCTCATAGGGAAATAGCTGCATTGAGAAGGTAAACGGCCCGGTTACATACGCACCTACCGGAACGTCTGTACTTTCCGCCAGGATCCTCGTCCCCTCTACAGTCACTTTTGAACCAGGAGCTTTAGCAAAATCCGGCATCTTAAAATTTTTAATATCTTCTTCTGTTAAAATAGGATTCTTCGTGATCCACGGGTATTTGTCAGGGGGATAAAAAAGTGTTCCGCCGCACGCTTCAACTACCGGCCAACTTGGTTCCACCTGGATCGCCACCGAATCATACTTGTACCGATTTAATGCCTTTAGGTGCGCCTCAGCTGCTCTCCTCGCATCCTTGTACATTACATCAAAAGTTAAACCCTGACTAACTCCTGCATGATCTCCAACCTGGGCAAGTACAGGTACCCGATCAGGTATCTTTCCGTCTAAAGTAGCAAAAACTCTCTCTCTCGAATTCATGTCTTAGTCACCTCACAGTTTATTTAGTAGATCTTTCCAGTCGTCTTCTTTCCCTTCTTGGATGTGATAACTGGAAGGAGTGGTCCCAACCTTTTGACTGAACACCTTGCTGAAATAATCGGGATCCTGAAATCCGGTTTCACGCGCAATGGTCTTGATGGGAAGATTTGTATTCTCCAAAAGGACTTTAGCCCGTTCAATCCGAGATTGGATTACATATTCTTTAAATGTCATGCTCTCTTCTTTACTGAACAAAGTACTGAAATAGCTCATACTAAATCCCACATGGTCGGCTACTTCTTTCAATGTCAGCTGTTTTCTAAGGTTTTGCCGAACATATGACTTGGCTGAGTTAATGACGCGTTTAGTTGAGTCTAAAGGGTTCCATGAATTAATGTCTTCAGAAGTATTTTCTTCATCTTTCTCAGATATCAAATTTTGAGGATCTACCATTTTCCAAAAAGCATTGACAATTTCTCGCCGGTGTACCGGTTTCAGGAGATAATCTTTAGCTTGCAGATTTAAGGCCATGCGCAGCATAGGATAATCACCATAGGCTGATATGAATGTGAACTTTACCTCTGGATAATGCAACTTGATCTGTCCCGCTACATCCAATCCGTTTTTCCCTGGCATCCGTACATCTAAAAACGCCACTGAAATATCCTGCCGGCTCAATATTTCCATTGTTTCATTACCATCTTGCGCCTGGAAAACCTGAATATGGTAATTCTTGTCGCATCTTGCGTTACTGGTAATAGTTTCAATAATTACAGCCCGCTCCAATGATTCATCATCCGCAACCAATAATCGGATTGTCTCTGCCATAGTAGACCCTCCCTTACAGAAAACTAGACATTCCAGCATATAGGACTATTTAATCCAATTTATTCAGATTGATGGGGAAAGTCCCATATTTATTTAAAGCATCAATAAACGCACGGACATTTTCCACAGGTGACCCTTGGGGAATCGCACAAGGCACAACCATGCACCCTCCCTTACATGGATACAGCCCTTTGATATATTCCTTGACTCGATTTTCAATTATTTCCGGTGTCCCTTCTTTAAACAACTCTGTATGGACTCCTACGGCATATGCCTTATGAAAAGTATTAGCAAGCTCGCGGAAAGTCTTCAGATCCCTGCTGGGTCCTTGCTGAGGATCAGGGTCAAGATTTGTCATGATATATGTTCCTGTTGAAGCCTGGCGGGCCAAAAACCTTGTCCAATCATCACCAAGAAGGTGCAAGCCCCAATAATAGTGCATAAATGGCAAAGGACTGGCACTTTGAATCATTCTGGCCAGATACGGTGTGTCGAATTCCCAAAGCTGCTCCGGCCTAAAGTTGGGCACGCTGTTCCAAGCTGCAATAGATGTAATCCCATGAATCCCGGTTTCTTTAAAAGCCTGAGCAAACTTTATGGCTGCCTGGGTACATGCCTCAACCACTCTATGCATTAAAAGAGGCTTTGTTTTCATCCATTTAACGGCCAGAGGGTATCCCAAGATTTGTATTGCCACCGGGAGAGGCTGCATCGGCGTGGCAATTACTGCATACTCACCTTTTGTCTTTTTCACCAGCTGTTTAAACAGTTCCAGTCTGACCGGCATACGCCCTTCGGTACGTCCGTCCAAAGCTGCCACTTTTTCTTCCAGTTCTTCAACATCACGTTCACAGGTTATTGCTTCTTTAACAATTTGAGGGTTTGAATCTTTAGGTCTCTTTAAAGTACACCCTAGGATTTCTGCCTCGACAACGGTCGTTTCAATCCCTGGAAATACTACGTCATAGTCGAATTCTTCAAAAAACTTCACTATCGCATCCGAATGCTTTTCGGGATCTGCGGCCGCTTCACTGCAGGAGTAACCATACCGGTTGACAATCCATTCCGTGAACAAAAATCCTGTCGGTATCCTATCGGCATGCTCTTGGAACACCGTCAGAATGATCCTCTCAATGTGCTGCAGTTTCTGGCCCTTGTCCCTTTTATCAATGATGTTTTTTACCATTTCTATTTGCTCTTTACTGGCCATATTAATTATTCACCCCCCTATCAATCTTTTCGCTTCCCGTATGGCTCCATCGGCGTCCTCAGCAAATCCGTCGCCACCGACCCGTTGAACATATTGTGGGAATACAGCTACTCCTCCCATAAGCACTTTCACTTTGTCTCTCAGAGATTCTTTGACCAGCAGGTCCATTGTGTCTTCAATCCCTTTTAGGGTGGTGGACATGTAAGAACCAAGGCCTAAAATCTCCGGTTGTTCCTTTTTTACCGCTTCAATAAACGTATCGGCTGAAACATCTACTCCCAAGTCTATTACTTCAAAACCATCTGCCCTTAATAGCGCAGCAACGATGTTCTTACCAATGTCATGGACATCTCCTTCAACGCTACCAATTACTACTTTTCCGATAGATTTAGGAGAAGCATCACCCGTCATATAAGGAATGAGTATCTGTACGCCGGCATTCATTGCCTCACCAGCCATCATTAGCTCAGGGAGAAAATATTCACCTGTCGCAAATTTCCGACCTGCTTCTCTGGCTCCCGGTGACATTCCATTGATTATTTCTGTTGGAGTTAATCCTGCTTCAATCCCTTGACTCACCAATTCTTTGGTTAGATCATCATTACCGTTCGAAACTGCTTCAGTTAGCTGTTCTAAAATTTTTTTGCTCATTACATCTAATTCCTTTCTTTTTCTACTTTAATTGAGTCCTTTTGAAGTGGCCACCTTCAAAAAAATTTCACCCGTCCCAAGGAGTGTTTTGCTCTAGGAAAAGGTTATTGAGATAATAGATTCTATTTTATTTGATTAGTCCCTCTGGATTAATTTTTGTTGATCTGGAGAAAAATTTTGAATTTTCGTTTAATCGATATCCTTAAATACTTAATATAGATAAAATATAATCTTAAAGGAAAATGGAAAAAGATGATTTGCATCCCAAGAATACAAAGATATGGCTAAGAAAAGCTGGTGGAGTATGAGTGACAATAGTGAACTGTATCACTAATTACCTATAACTAGCGGCATAATTAATGTTACCTTAGTACCTTTGATATCCGGCGGCCCTGATAACTGCAATCCATATGCCTCGCCAAACGACCGTCTCAATCTTTGATGGATATTTTCCAGACTGGAACCAGGGCAATGGCACCAGTGATCACTTTCGGTAAAACGTCGAGTTTCAATACCTATTCCGTCATCAATGACATTGACTAACAAACGATTTCCCTGGATATCCTCATCAACCTTTATTAATAGGCGGTGTTTGCCGGGGACCGATTCGAACCCATGTTTGAATGCATTGTCTACCAGTGGTTGTAAAGTATAAGGAAGAATTTTCACGTTTAGATGTTCTTTTTTTACTATGATTCTTACGTTAATCCGGTTTCCAAACCTTAACTGTTGGATGCTCAAGTAAGAACTTATATGATCTAATTCCGTTTTCAAAAAGACCATTTCGATATTTCCCTCGATACCGTAACGGGCCACATCCGCTAAAGCAAAAACAGCTCTCTCAGTCTCAACTGCTCCTTCGGCAAACGCCAATCGGGCGATTACATTTAAGGCGTTAAAAAGGAAATGCGGGTTCATTTTGGCCTGCAGTTCCCTTAGTTCTGCATGTTTCAGCATCAACTGGTACTCAGTAATTTCTTTTTCCAGATTGCCTGTTTTTTGGATTTCTCGAAGCAGACGCTCTTGATAGGACATCAATTCTTGTTGATAACGGGAAAGACTTTCGGAAACTGTAAGATAATTAGCCAAGGTAGAAATTAATCTTGCAACGGCTGTAAACCGATCACCAGAAATCTTAGGGATAGTACTCAAATGTTTTAAATAATTCTCGTGTGGTCCATCTGTCCCTCCGGGCAAAGATTCCGCTTCCATGAGCTGAACTGGCCCGGTAATTAAACATCCTAAAAGAACATCATCTCGGGAATATAGAGGAGCAGAAATTAGAGTGAGACCGCAATGTCCTTTATAGACCTTGGAACTTTCATTGTTATAACTATTTTTCAAACCCGTTTCAAAACAGTATAAACATTGAAAGAAATGCTTTTTATTAGCAAAATAGGACTGGCACCAATTAGGGAAAGACCCTAATGGGGGAGATATGGGAACTGCTCTGTTATCAATGAAGACAATATTAATCGCTAAGACATTAAAAAACATATTATTAATTTCTTGCATTGTTTCTCGTGTAATAATCTCAGCTAAGTGGTATGTCCTGTCAATAATGGTACTTATTCTATTAATCGCCTTTGCTTTATCGTTGCTTTGCGCCACTACCATTCCCCCTTAGCAATTCTAGTTATATTATTAGTAGTAGTTATGCAGTTCTAGGATAATACTCCCAACTCCATAACCTTAGTTACAAAGATCGTGGCCAAAATTTATCAATAAGCCTTGAAAAATGCTCGGTTGCCGTGTCGAAATAGACTTGGATCAACTGCTCGCAACAGTGGATCAGAATCAAACATTTATTTCACCTTCTTTTCGTATCGTATACTTGCATTATTCTCTACAAAACCGAGGATCGATCCTCTACCTTTAGGATAAAGTTCCAAGATTTCAGTAGGAAACAAAAATAATTTTCAATCTAGAAGTCGGAAGAAACATTAAGCAGCATAGTAATTTCTTTAAAACCTCCTTTTTATTAGTGGACTGGTTTAAGTGTATATTTTAAAGAAATATATTTCTGTAAAGTATTTTACAAAAAAAAGAGCTGTCTTTGGTAAGACACTCCTTCTGAAATATAACTTAATTTATATCCAGTTTTTATAAATTCCTTTTACTACATATTGTCCACTAAATAGAACATTCGTTGATTAATCATAATGACACCTTCATGTTTAAGTTCGTTAAGAACATTAGTAACCATGACTCTTGAAGCATTAACCAGATTGGCCAACTCTTGGTAGCTTAAGATAATGTTTATTTTCAATCCCTCTGGAGTCAATTCTCCATGATCCTTCGCGACCTGATGCGCTATCGGTTTAAGTTGACTAATTTTATGTCCAGCGAGAAAAATCGGCTTCAAAACAGCTTAACGGTTTCTAATATTCAGCTTGGCAATGTGGTTTCAGATACCTTCGGTAAAAGCTCCATGAACATCATTGACAAGATCTTGGAAAATCCGCTTGATACCTCTTTTGACATCGAGCCTTTGATCCATGGTTCCATGAAGAAGAAGGTTCCTGAACTCGAACTCGCGATCGACGGATTGATGACACCCGAACAAGCAGGAAAATTAAAAGTCATTCAGCGACATTACGAAGACCTAAATTCGTGTAAAGCGGGCCTTGAAACAATTATTCTTTCCCTTGCCAAGTCCTACTCAGAAGAAACCAACCTCATCTTAACTGTTCCGTCGTTTAAAAACCTGTTTTCCGCTATTGCCATGGTTTCGGAAATTGGTGTAAAAATGGACGTATTCCCGACAGCTAAGCATTTATGTTCCTGGGCAGGACTTACTCCCACTAATAACGAGAGTGCCGGCAAGAAAAAGTCAGTAAGGATTTCAAAAGCGGGCTGTTACATTAAGCCACTATTAGTACAGTGTGCAACCGCCGTTGTCAAAAGTGATAAGCACCCTGAAATCCGAAACCGCTACTTAAAAAAGAAGCGTCGAGGTCACAAACGTGCAATTATTGCTATTGCACGAATGCTGCTAACTGCAATATATAACATCTTGAAGAACAAAGAGCCCTATAACCCTGAATTGTACAAAAAATCGGACGTTCTTCCAGTAGAACGTGAAATTACGATAGAGCAAGCGATTTTATTGGCAAAAGCCCAAGGTTACCGTATTATGTCGGTAGCAACATAACCAACCAAAAACCATATTTACCCATTTAACCATTATTCGATGGCTTATTTGTTGTACCTATTTACTTCGGTGGTTAGAGTTACTGTCAATTTCAGACTTGCCCTCCTGACATTCAAAGAATGTCATTAACCAATTAACATCATTAATATAAAATATTAATGGAATATTCAATAATTTCATTGCAAGAACTGTTCCAATCTATGTGTTTATATATTTTTATTATCAGAGCTTTAGCCATTTGTAAATCCATCCTTTGATTACATAATTGACCAAGCTAACTAAGTGAGTAGATACCCACCCGTGCGAATGAATAAGTCGCAGATAACGTAAGCGTCAAATAATTCCTACATAGTTTCATTTTTTTGTGCATGAGATAATCTTCCTAAGACACAAAGTGAGAGGTTTTATCGATGACACAAACGATAGTGGCCTAGTGGCTGTTTTCCACGTAGTACTGAGGAACATCTACAAGGTAAAGACCGCCCTAGGTAATAAAATGTTCCCCTAGTTATTAGATATAAATAGCAGGTTACTGCCATAAATAAGTACCTATTTCTTAAATATCTCTTTCATCTTGGAAGAAAAAAACAACTCACCTTCTGAATTGATGACCAGTCCCGAACCATTCACTTCGTCTATCAATTTCAGACCCTTCTCTGCACCAAGCACAAAAACAGCCGTAGCCAATGCATCCGCTTGTGAAGCCTGAGACACGATTACCGTGGATCCACTCACTCCTTGAACAGGATAACCAGTACGTGGATCCATAATATGACTATATTTTTTCCCTTCAGCCCAGAAGAACTGTTCATAGTCACCTGATGTATCTATGTCTTGATTTTGCATTTGAACATAGCCAACTACCTTTCCCTTAGCAACAGGATTACGGATTCCGATTTGCCAAGGGTTATTGTCACTTTTTTGGCCAATGGTGAAAATGTTTCCTCCCGCAGATACTAGAGCTGAAGTAATACTATTCTTACGAAGGATGCTTACTGCCTGATCTACAGCGTACCCTTTGGCAATACCACCTAGATCGAGAACCATCCCCTTCTGAGCTAGAAAGACTGTCTTTTTCTCTTGGTCCAAAACTACCTTCCTGTAATCTACCAGCTTCAAGGTTGCCTCTACCTCCTGAGCTGATGGCACCCTGTGTTGCCCCTCCAACCCAAAGCCCCACAGGGTCATAATCGGTCCGATTGTTGGATCAAAAGCGCCTTGGGTCATCTCTGCAACCTCTATAGATTGTTGGATGGCCTCAAAAGTCAAATCCGAAACCTCAACTGGCTTAACTCCAGCAGCTTGGTTAATCCTATCCAGTTCGCTTCCCTTTGAGAACTTATCGAGTTTCGAATCGATTTCATTCATACGGTTCAACGCTTGTAAACCAATGCTCTTAGCTCCCCAGCCATTCACCTCTAGGGAGACTTCAGTATCAAACAAAAATCGGGTTTCCTGATAATGCACATTTTGGTTATATAGTATGAATCCAATCCACCCACACAGGCAGGTGAAAAACAAAATGAGAGATATTTTCAGAAATCGTCCTACTTTCATATCACAAGTCCTTATGCTGAATTTTCCAAAGAAATACTATCTACAGAATGCGTATTACCAGTTTGTTGGGAAGGCAGGTGATCGTCTCGCCGGACTTCGTGATCGAGCCCATCAAGGAACAGATCTTTTTTTCACAGATGTTATTGTCTTCAGGTAAATATATTCGTCCCTGATCGAATACGATCCGTGCGGTTCCGTTTTGGACAGGGATCAACAATTCCTGCTTGATTTCAAGAGGGATCAAACCTTCCTTCACAACTTTTCCATCGATTGAAACTTCCCAACGGTCGCTTCTCAATCGTTCGAACGATTGCGCAAAAATATGTTTATTACCAGCCAGAACACCGCCCATAGCAAGAGCGCCTGCGGCCACACTACCGACCAAAAATTTACGCCTACTTATCTCATCTATGGGCTTATCGACTTCATTATGTTTCATTTATCTTTCCACTCTCATCTTTCTCTGCTTCGCTTGCAGATCTGACAGCCTTCCTTAATAAGGTCATCGATTGAGATATATTTGAAACATATTAACCACAATCATTAGAATAATGCTACTAATTAACACCAAGAACACAACGTCTTTAAGATTTATCTCGAATTTCATCAACGTACCGCATTCCTTAGTGTGTACTGTTTCAAGAACTGTCATCTTTTTATGACTCAATTTATCAATTCTCCCATTAATGAATTTTTTGAAGCTTCTTAAATTTAAAATGAATTCATTAAAGACCATACCTGGACAAAAAAATCGACACCAGAATCTCCTGATTAGAAGTGATGGAAAGAGCACTAGGGGTAGGATAAACCATTCAATGCCAAAACCTTGTAACCCAAATAAAGTAGAATAAGGCTCATAACCGGCAAAGCCGGGGGATCTAAGTAAGATGGAAGCCAATAATGCAAAATATACCAAGAAATATTTGATCTTAGAGGCTTTCGTTTCTATTTTTTTGTTACAGCATTTAAAACTGCCTCCGCCAATCTTACTTAAAATTTCCTGCAAAGCACCAAACGGACAAAGCCAGAAGCAATAGAGGTTTCTACCAACCACAAAGGTAATAATTGGCATGCCGATCAGCAGAATATACCAGACCAGGTCCTCCCGAATGGAAGGGAAATTACCCATTAATAGCGCCGCCACGTTAGCCAGAGAAAAAGGAGTATTAAATTTAAAACCTATAAAGATTAGGCTGCCAATTAAGGTTACCCATCTTAATTTTTTGCTTTTTAATACAACCCCAATCAACATTAAAATGACGAGCAACAGTACAGATATCTCTTTTGCACCAAACTTAAAAGCAACTTCCTCATCCGAAACATCCAATTTAAACTGGGTTCTTGCTACAGCGTGACTTCCTTGGGAGATTGCCTTAGCTATTCCGCGGGAGGTATACGTTGCCCCGGAGACACGATCAATGCCTTTTTCAATGTTCAATGGCTCAGTAATGTCCTTGCCAATAAACTGCTTGAGATAGCCATGGTTCAAAACCATATGAACAAAGGAAGGAGTATCTTTATAGTTTACAATAACTGCATTTTGGATTTTTCCTTCCAAATCGATACCTATAGCCATCTTGATCGGTCCGCCATAACCCATCGCTTGATCAATAACTACATAGCCAACTCTTTGCGTCTTTCCATCCTCACCTTGAACTATTCCCTCATATGTTAAAGGAGAAGACGTAACCTTTTGGAAGGATTGGGCTTGAGGAAGGACTTCTTTGACAAATGGCAGTAAATCTTTTTCGGGTAACATCCAACTAACAAATAATGAAATTACTAATATCAATATAGCAATAATCTTAATGCCATTTTTCGTTTTATTCTTTATTTTTTTGTTAATCATTGTGACATTGCCCCATCTTTTGCACCAAATGGATGTTCTTATGCCTGAATTTACGATAATATTTGTTGGAGATCATAAACACATGGGAAGGGGAAGCGCTTCCCCCTCCCCCTTCGTTCTAATAAAACTTTTAATCTTAAAACCAATTATGATAACTATATTATCAATTTACTTATTTACATTGCTTAGGGCTTTACGTACTCTGACTTATGCCACCAGTATGATCTTTTTTAGATGCAGGAATTCCTCTTATAATTATTGTCCTGCTTAATGCCCCGATAACAACCGTAATACTTCCAAAGATAAGAAAACCTACTCCTGCAGCTTGAGGAGTACCCTCTAAAAGGCAGCTCCATGACCAAGCAATAGTAAACAATAAAACCATAAAGCTTAAGGCAATTCCTGTCCAGCCAAGCCAAGTAATTGAAAATTTCGTATTCTTCCTCCAGATGTTAACGCCCCAACCAAAACTAGCAACCAACAATCCCAGGACAAAAGTCATCAGGGCCATGTTCTTTACCTCCTTTTATTATTTCCACCAATCTGCTATCGCTTTTTCATCATTCGGCTTTCCGTATCCAAAAATATCATCCATATCTTTCATGAATGGAGTAATAACAGGTGCTCCTACTAGACTCCTAATTAAGGTATGGTGCCAGGCTTCCGGCTTAGTAAATGGGCAAGCAGCTATACAAACTCCGCAGCAGTTTCTGACGTTATCACGCGACAAGAATTCAATGCACTTCACCGGGTCAACATACCATCTCTTTATTCCCGAATTTTGCATTTGCCCACAAGGTCCATCAATGGTAGGATCTTCATAGCTAATAGCTTGAGGGGCGCATGCTTCAGCGCATTTTTTGCACGTTTTGCAAAATTCAGTTACTCCGAATGAAATAGGTTTATCATGATTTAAAGGCATGTCAGTAAATACTTCACAGAGTCTAACATTTGAACCAAATTCAGGCGTAATCATTAGCCCCGACCTGCTGTATTCCCCCAGACCCGCCTGAATAGCTATAGGTATAGCTAATGCACTGTCAGATCCGATTGGAACCGCATGATATCCCAGATCTTTAATAAACATGGATAAACCGAATGCAGCATATCCAATCTGGGCAGTACTTAATCCATATTCAGTTGATCCTAAAAAGGACGGGTCACACTTTGTTCCTTCTGGCGACTGTGGGATAATCATCGATATTACGTGCTTGGGCTCAAACCCAAAATCCGGAGGGATAAATTTCAGACTTTCACCCTCAGGCGTTTTAACAAAGGCAAACGTTTCAGTAAAAACCCAACGTTTGTCAAAAGGCGCTATCCCAGCTTTAGCAGCGCCGAAAAATCTAGCCATTCTTTTTACTGCCATCGTTCCTTCTTCGGCACTTTTTACACCGGGGGAATGAATATTTCTCTCCGGATCGCCCCACCTAAAGTTCAGCTCGGGCACTTTGGGATGCCATTCAAAAAAACCTTTATTGGCCCTGCAGGCGCTATTTTCCCCGTTAAAATAATAATCAACGGCAAAGCTTGCACGAGCAGCCGCACCATCAAGTACAGTAAGACCGGGCGAACCATCTGTCTGCCAACCATTCCATCTTACTTCATCAAAACGCTCTACAAGTGCTAGAGGTTCGGGTACTCCCAATACAGCCTGGCCATATATATTCCTTTGATTGGTAAACGGTTTGTAGTCTGCCGGGATATTAAAGGGAAGTTCATCCAGTTCCTTGACCGTTCCAGCATATACCTGTTTGGGATCGATAAGTGATTTCCCTCCCAATGCAGTAGCTGCAGCGGCAATTGCAATACCTGAAGAAGCTCCAGCTCCAAATTTAAGGAATCGTCTGCGATTAATTTTTGTTGCCGGCTTATCGTTGTTACTTTTTTCCTTGTCCATTGTTGCCGGCTCATCATTGTTACATTTTTCTTTTTCCATAAGTTGACCCTCCTTTAGAATATCGCTGAGTTTGGTGTTTTCATGTCCTTTCGAGTGCATCAGAGCAGCCGCTGCTTCTACAATCTCTTGACGTTTATCTATCAAGTTCATCACCTTCCTGTACCTACCGGTTGGTACAATATTAAAATACCATATCACTAGTTCTCTGTCAAGTTTTCGTCCAAATCTTATCTCCAAGATCGCTGGCGAAATCAAAAATGAACTACTCTTTAAAGTTGTCGAAAATCAGTTGCAGCCAGTGTTCCAAGTTAAATTTTCGATGAAGGAGGTCCACTATACAAAGTTATATACATTTTATTGAACAATACTGAGGCCTTTTTTGATTTTTGTAAAGTATCTAACATATTGCTTTTAAACCCTATGTTAAAATGAGTCAAGTTAAGTTGTTTGATCCAATAACTTGAGGTATGAAATAGCTCAGAGAAGAGGTGATATTAATATGGAGGTGCGCATAGTCGCCTGTGGTATCTTTCAACTTGAGCTTGAGCGAGCACTAGAGGAAATAAAAGCGGAATGGGCATCTTCTGACGAGTTCAAAGTTACTTATACAACCCCGGCTTTGCACGTAGACTATACTAAACTAAAAGATGGCATCACTGAAGCACTGGATAAGGTGACCGAAGAAAAGATAGTCCTCTTTTTCGGTTCTATATGCCATCCTGAGCTTAGCGAATTTACGGAAAAATTTCACGTTATTAGGCAGCAACCCAAGAATTGTATTGAATTGGTTTTAGGTCAGGAAAGACAGAAGGAGTTAGAGGCATCCGCTCGGGTTTTTTATCTTACTTCAGGCTGGTTGCGGAATTGGCAAAATATATTCAGGCATGGACAGGGCTGGGACGAAATAGACGCCAGACAGAATTTTGGTTTCTATGATAAAATTTTACTTCTAGACACTGGTGTTTCGGAGTTTAATCATGTGGATATCCTGGAGTTTTATGAATATACTCAGGTACCAATCGAAATTGAGAGAGTCGAACTAGACGTTTTTAAGAAGCACGTGCTTGAAACTTTAAAAGAAGCATTAGCCCAAAAGCCTCCCCTTACAGCGGTTTAATTGAGTAAATACTCGAAAAATATTTAAGGAGTGAATTTACATGGTTCTAACTGAAGAAATTAAAGAAGTTATATCAAATGCTCCGTTTATTCCCATTACCACTGTTTCCACTAATGGAGACCCGCACATGATCATAGTGGGAAAGGTAGCGGAAGTCAGAGATGGGGACATCCTGGGGTTTGGTATTTATAAAATGGAAGTTACCCAACAGAACATCAAGGATAACGGAAAGATGCAGGTTGTGATAGCGACAATGGAAGGTGGACCCAAAGGCTTCAGGCTTGAGGGCCAAGCCTGTATAGAAGAGAAACTGGTATTATTTAAAGCAGATAAAGTACAAAAGCTGCTCTAGAAATTTCTAAATGCACAATAATCTTCCTCGGGACAGATTAGCGTCGCCGGTCATAATGTGAGAAAGACCTCGGTGCAGTCGTTATCAAGGGTCCTCGGGCTTGTCCTACAGGACCCTGAATCTCAAATCATTGGTCGGACAGTAGAAGAAGATATCGCGTTTGGTCCTCGTAACTTTCTGGTCCCGTTAGAAGAGAATTGTCTAGGGAGGAGGGGTTCCCAAGTTTTCAAATTATTCTATCGTACTCTAATAGAATAATAATTATTTCTAAAGCAACAGGTAACACGTTATCTCTAAGCTTCCTTACATCACATAAAGCCTTATCCACTGGAACCGCGCCATGATCTAAAAAATCAACAAGGTTACCACTGAGCGAATCCGGTAGCGCTCTAACAAAGGATTCTGGCTGCATTAAAAATATTAGCCCAGGTGAATATCTATGTTTGAATTTGTTATCTAAGTCATTATACTCTTTTGAATCAAACAACAACTGAACAGCTTGGTTCAATTGTTCGTTTTTAGATAATGTCTGTAACTTACCGACTTTACTGAAAAGACTGTTAAAGGACAATGCTTTTTCGTCTTTTTGTTTATTGCAAACATTGATGCCGTAAATATAACCAATGTTATCTAGCATATCATGGGATAGACTCATGATATTCAAATAACAATATGAAGCCTTTGACATTGCAAATAAAGAATCATAACCATCTACATTAGTAATTGTTTCTATTAATTTATCAAACTCCAAAGAAATACTCAGGATTCCAAGCGTACGGGATAAGCAACCGCTTGCCCACACGCACAATAACCCTTGACCCGCATTTGCAAATTTTTGTAATAATTTGATTCGATTTAAAACGGTAGAGCTAACACTTTCCATGCAATCATAAAATTCTTTTGCTAAATCCACAACGTGTGCTCCTTTTAGT
This sequence comes from Dehalobacter sp., assembly GCF_030063005.1. Taxonomy (NCBI): domain Bacteria; kingdom Bacillati; phylum Bacillota; class Clostridia; order Eubacteriales; family Desulfitobacteriaceae; genus Dehalobacter; species Dehalobacter sp. The sequence goes on along the minus strand of NZ_JAPDHR010000040.1, from coordinate 23,791 downwards.
CAATCATATAAAACGAACACGTTCACCAAGACAGCCACCCCGGCGGGTCTTACCACACAAGGTGCGACATTCTAGGACTCAAAGAGATCATAGCTTTCATTGTTTGTTATTTCTTCGCTCGATAGGGAGACATGAACTTTTCATGTCTTTCTAATTGTTGATCCAGTTCATCCTCTGTTATGTCCGGAAGGTTATTGATATGGTTTAGAATTGCTTGAACATCTTTGCTTTGCTCACTTATAGTATTAAGAAATTCCCGTTCATCTTCAGGAATTATTGAAAATATCAAAGCGACTTGGTGTTCTTCTAGAAATCCACCTAACGGAATTTCTAACCCAAACTTCTCAAATATTGGTAAGGACTGTGAACCAATCGGATATTTCAACAGCATAGTAATAACAACATCAGTCACTGCCCTTGTCATAAAAGACTCATACATTTGAAGTGATTTTTGCGAGAACGTGCTATAATTGGCCAAATTTAATGCTTGTGAACTGTATCCATACCCCCTAGTATGAACAAATCCTCCTAGTTCGTTCAAGGTTTTCGACACCCGTTCTCTGAGCTTGAATTTGGTGTCGAAGTTTCGAAACAACTCAATTCTATCAAGGCTTTTGAATATGTCTCTTTGCCCCGGTGTACGTCCCTCCGAATGAAGCCAAGGTTGGACTTCAATATGCTCACAATCAATAGCAGCGAAGGAAATCCCCAACATCCCTAATTCCATAAATGATCTCAAAGCAAAAAAGGCATATGAGTAGAAGCCCTGAAGGGCTAATTCAAGTGAACTTCTTAATTCACACTGTGATTCCGAATATGGAAAGTAATGGCCCGAATCCAGGTTCACGTTGGTAAATGGAATCAAATCACCTATCTCTTCATAAATCAGCAGATTTAAATGCAGCCTTTGCTCAAAACCCTGATTTTCGGAAATGAACTTTATTGATGTACTATATGTTTCGTCACAATGCGAATGATAAAGCTCATGCTTACTGACCAAATAGGATCACCCCCTAGAAAACAGCTTATTATTTCCGCATTTTCCCTACGTAACAGAACCTACTCTCCTCTTTCATTCTACATGCTTCCTCTAATTCCTCCCAAAATAGCTTAAAACAGCTGCTATTTCTCCGGAAAACAAAGCCAGAATGTCCAAAAGACGACCCGCAATACAAATCAAATATAGTTCTGCGTACGCCTCTTACTCCAAAAAGACTATATGCCTGCTCAAACCCGCTCATACCAAGGCTTTCAGTCACCCTCGAATAGCAATAGGTAAAGCTTTGATATGATCTCCACTTTTTGCCGGCTAAGTCGGAGGGATTGCTCCCTCTTTCTCGCCTAAGAACCGTACGTGTTGATTTCCCAACATACGGCTCAAGCATACCTTTCTCCAAAAGTGATTTAAAGCACTCCCGCCAATCTCTTGCCCTTGATAACTTTGTAATACTGGGCAATTTGTGCTGGCATTGGGATTTCTCCCTTTGTTGGGAATGCCTTGTGATAGTCTATGTGGCATGAACTGTGAACTAGTTGAAGGTTCTTGTATGCACCTGTTCCACCCTGTATTACAGGATGTTTATGATGTGGTTCCAGGTCCTCCTTAAAATTCACTATGCTCATTCTACACATGGGGCAAACGTAGTTCTGCTTTTTAGCTAGTTTCTGCCGATAGGCTACATTGTTCAAGTCAAATTCCCGTTGGTCTCTCTTTGCAAAATATTCTTTGAGAGTGACATCATATGGGGAGTAGTTGTACTTGATCTGCTGATGCCTGACAATAGGCGTCCATGCCATTTTCTTAAGTTGATTGCCAGTATTCGGGTCTGTCAGAATCCACTTGTTTCTGCTCTGTCCTGTTTTGTCCGGTTTGAAGTATTGGGCTTTAATCCACTTCCAGCCCTTTTTGGGGTGGGAGTGGATTAGAAACCGATATATCTTCTTCCAAATATAGTTGTCCATAGCAGAGAAGATCTCTTTTGCGACCGTTCTGCACCAGTAGTTAGCAGTGCCGATGATTACAGGGTTCAGCCTATTGATTAGAGTCTGCACATTGTTACCGTATGAGCTTTCTACAATATCCGCAACCTTTGTCTTGAAACTGCGGATACTGCTTTTTGACGGTTTAATCAGCAACTTTGCACCTGTGTGTGTCGTGTATCTCCTAATATTGAAGCCAAGAAAGTCAAAGCCATCGGAGATATGGGTTATTTTTGTTTTTTCTTCCGATAGCGTTAAACCTCTGTCACGCAGGTAACTACCTAGTGTCGTGTAAGGATTTTCGGCTTCCTGTTTCGTTTCACACAGGATTACAAAATCATCAGCATATATACACATTGTGTAGGGGGTGTGGTTTTCATAGCTGGTTTTTTTCCCGTGGTGAACCAGAGTATAGTTAATCCCCAACTCTTGCTCCATGCCGTGAAGGGCAATGTTTGCTAAAAGAGGAGATATTATTCCACCTTATGCAAAGAAAGTAGTTATGCAAAGTAAAGTCGTGAAACACTGATGGAATCTGAAGTTATGTTAAATTTACTTTGCATAATGTCCAAAATGATAATGAGTAATTAACTCAAAATATCTTTTTGGAGGGATTCTTATGCATAACAAACCGTTACCAGTACTTCTAGAAGAACTTGAGCAGGAAATGAAGCGCCTCGGCTATACAGAAGCTACATTAAAGTTTTATCGCCGGCGTTGGCAGATGCTTATGGAATTTGCCAAGTCACGTGCTGAAGTATACTTCAGCGAGCAGCTTGGAATTGACTTCATTGAAAAATACTTCGACATTTGGAAAAAGGATTTTGAAAAAACTCTTTCTCAGCGCGATACTCAGGAGCTGCGTGTCATCCGGATAGTAGGCGACTTCCAGCTCCACCGCACTGTTTTAAGACGGTATTATAAACATCGAGAATTGCTTACCGATTCGTATTACATAGATATCAGCAACGATTTCAAAAAATACTGCGAACGCAAAGATTATTCCAAGGTGACGGTTGAACATTACGTGAAACAATCGCAGCGTTTCATGGATTATCTTATTTCTCAAGGAATCAGTCACTGCTATGATATTAGGCTCCCTGTTATCAACAGCTATATCCGAACACTAGCTGGGTATACCTATAAAACTGTGGAACAAATCATATGTTCCATACGTTCATTTTTAAGATATTTACAGGAGCAGGACATCCTGAAAACAGACTTGGCATCCAAGACACCAATGGTTCAGGCTCGTAAACAGACACGCATCCCATCTGTCTGGACGAAAGAAGAATTGGACTTACTGATAGGTGCCATTGACCGTGGAAATCCAAAGGGGAAACGGGACTATGCCATTATTCTTCTAGCTTGCGTGTTAGGTCTTAGGGTTAATGATATCAAAAACCTTACTTTTGGTTGTTTCCGCTGGGAAGAAAATAAACTGATATTCGCCCAGTCAAAAACAAGGGAAACAGTCAACCTACCAATTCCTTCTGAAGTGGGATGGGCTGTCATCGATTATCTGAAATATGGCAGGCCCAAAATTGATTCACCGATTGTATTTGTGAGACATTTGGCACCATTTCTGCCTTTTTCAGAAAGTGATCATCTGCATCAGTTAATTCGAGATTATATGCGGATTGCCCATCTGCCGACCTTGAAAAAGCACCGGGGTATGCATTCGCTTCGCCATACGGCGGCTTCAAGAATGCTTGAGCATGACACCCCTCTTGCTGTTATATCAGATATACTGGGTCATACCAACACGGACTCCACGGCTGTTTATTTGAAAGTGGATGTCAATAAACTGAAGGAATGCTGTTTAGGTACTCCGGAGGTGGATGTGTATGAGTAATTACCTGTTTAAAGGACCATTTGCAGAGCATATTGAAAACCATGTCTCCCTGAAGAAAGCAATCGGCTACAAATATGAGGCAGAAGCAAGGCATCTATTGCGGTTTTCTTCCTTTACTGAACAAAAATATCCTGAAGCAACAATGCTTACAAAGGAAATAGTGTTAGATTGGTGCTCAAAAAAAAGTTATGAGGCACAGGCCAATCAGTGTACGAGGGCTTCGATCCTACGGCAACTTGCCATATATATGGACAGTGTGGAGATTGGCGCATACGTCCTACCGAAAGGCTATTACCCCACGGAAGAACAATATGTGCCTCATATCTATACGGAAAATGAACTGCAGCGTTTCTTCCATGAGACAGATCAATGCCACTATGTCAGTGAATGTCCATATCGCCACCTCATCATGCCAGTATTCTTTCGTATGGTTTATTCCTGTGGCCTTCGTTCCTCAGAAGCAAGACTCCTGAAAGTATCAGATGTGAATCTTGAAACAGGCATACTGTCCATTCATCATTCAAAGAAAGATAACAGCCGATTGGTTCCGATGTCAGACGAACTTACAGAACGATGCCGGAATTTTTCTGCGAATGTGCATATGTTCTTAAAAGAAACTGATTGGTTCTTCCCAGGATTAAATGGAAAACCAATGACTTTAGGGAACGTTTACCACAATTTCAGGCGTTTTTTATGGAGAGTTGGCATTTCTCACGGCGGGAGGGGAAAAGGACCGAGAGTCCAAGATTTTCGACATGCATACGCGTGTCACTGCCTAAAAAAATGGGTTATACAAGGAAAAGACCTTGCAGCATATCTTCCAGTACTGAAAACATATATGGGGCATGATTCTTTTGAGGAAACAGCGTATTACCTTAGGCTGACTGCTGATGTTTTTCCGGACATATCTATCAAATTGGAAGGATGTTATCCAGACATCATTCCAAGACTGGAAGGTAGTGCCGATGAAACCGACTGATTTTGCTACCTACCTTACAGAATTCCTTTCCATATATCTGCCCGGGCAGAAAAATGCAAGCAGAAATACAATAGCGTCCTACCGTGATACCTTTAAATTATTAATCCGGTATTGTCAGGAACAGAGGGACATCCCTGTCGAAAAGCTGAAGATGAGTATGCTGACAAATGGGCTGATTACTGATTTCTTGGAATGGATTGAAAAAAGTCGCAAGTGCAGCATTGCAACTCGGAATCAGAGGCTTGCAGCCATACATTCCTTTTACCGGTATGCACAGTACGAAGAACCGTCAGGAATACTTCATTTCCAAAAGGTAATAGCCATACCAATTAAGAAGACATCCAAACCATCGGTACCACATCTGACGCCTGAGGCAATGAAACTTTTATTATCACAGCCTGGCAAGATGACATCAAAAGGCAGACGAGATCTAACACTGTTAAGCGTCCTTTACGACTCCGGATGCAGGGTGCAGGAATTAGCCGACCTCAAGGTGCGTGATGTTGTACTCAATAATCCAGCAGTACTTATCCTTACAGGAAAAGGTAATAAGGTACGAAGGGTTCCACTGATGAAAAACACTATGACTTTGTTGGAGCATTATATTCAGGAGAATTCCCTTGATAAGCCCTGGAAAAGTGATTATCCTCTCTTTATTAATAAGCAGCACAACAAGCTCACAAAGGAAGGCATAGCTTACATTATTTCTCAGTACGTTAGTTTAGCAAGAAAGATATCCACGATTGTGCCGGAGAAAGTGATGCCCCATATGTTTCGACATTCGAAAAGCATGCACCTGCTGCAGGCCGGTGTCAACCTTATCTATATCCGAGACTTTCTTGGGCATGAGGATATCAAAACCACCGAAATTTATGCAAAGTGTGATTCTGAGTTGAAACGCAAGGCTATTGAGAATGCCTATCCAGATTTGGTAGATAGTAATCTTCCTGATTGGAATAAAGATGCTGCATTACTTGTCTGGCTTTCGAATCTCAAGTAGTCCAGATATTATGCAAAGTAAATCTTGATGAAACACCCGAAACACGGTAGCTTTAGGGATTTACTTTGCATAATCATTTACTTTGCATAAGGGGGTTTATGCTAAGCTTTGCATAAGCCGCCCTGCGGCGTTCCTTCCTCGGTTTCATTAAATACCTTATTATCTACAAATCCAGCTTTGAGCCATCTGCCGATTAGTTCCGTTTCGGGAAATTCTTTGAGTTGTTGCATGATGTAGTCATGGTTCAGAGCGTCGAAGCACCCTTTGAAATCACCCTCAAATATCCATACTTTTTTGTTTTTACCTTTCATGGTATTGAAGATTCTTTCTGCTGCATCATGACAGTTTCTTTTTGGCCTAAATCCATACGATGTGGGGTTAAACCTTGCTTCCCATTGCGGTTCTAATGCCAAACGAGCCACATTCTGATAAACTCTGTCTAAAACGGTAGGTATTCCCAATGGACGGAGTTTGCCATTTTTCTTTTCAATGTATGTCCGGTATGCTGGCTTGGGTTGATGAAGGGACAGACTCATATTCTTCATTTTCATGTACAATTCAAGTCTGTCTTTGGGCGTTAACGCCTTATATCCATCTACTCCGGCAGTTCTCTTACCTCTGTTAAGCTGTGTTACCCTGCGGATCGATACTAACAATGCCGCCTCGCTGTTCATCAGCATTCTTTGAAGGTCTCGTACTTTACGTTTGTCGCCTACACTTTCGGCATGGTATATTCGTTGTTGCAATTTCTCTACATACTCATTGATTTCCTGCCAGTTTATCTGGTCCCAATTAGTAATGAGAGGTCTTGCGGACTTTGTTTCCAAAGTGTTCATCGGCTGTTACCTCTCTTTTAAGAATTCACTTTCCGCTTTATTACCATGTTGTACACCAGTCAGAAGTCTGCATCCTTTGAGTTTATGCCATAGGGCACTATCCACACAGTTATTTCCATTTCTGTTGCCTTTCAGCTTGTGGCGTTCGCTTTCTCTGACCTCCTATATCCTCTGAAGGATTCCGCTTTCCTTACGGTCAGCCTACCATCCTATGATGGACTTCATAGGACTTACCAAGTTCGACTTCTATCAGTTACGAGTGGGTTAGGTTCCTCCAATACGCCGGTAGTCCTATAGGTTGTGCTAAGTGCATTTTAGGGGAAGATGCACTCCTTATACTACTAAACGATAGCAATCATATCCTAACTATCGACTGCGGTGACGACGCTTATAGAGATTCACTTATCATTAACCGATACCACTCTTTCTCTTGCCCTCCAAGGCTTTGGATACTAAGCGTTGGATTAGGCTTTTCCTCATGCAACCCACAAAGGAATTACTCTCTTTGCAGTTTCGGACGAGAATATCCCACACAACTGGAATAGTAGCTTATGCTACACTGATATTTTGCGGAAGAAGTCGCTTCTTGTCGCAGCCCCTGCTCCACACCGTGCACGAAACTTTCGTATTCACACGGCGTTCCATCAACCTAACACTACTTCCTTATATCACAATATTTCCTACTTGTACTCTGAATTTATTCACTTTGGCTATCTGCTTTTTAGATAGTTCAAGCTTCGCCAGTATTTGTTGAATTGTTTCGGATTTGGTTGCATGTATCAATCTGTGAATATCAGGAGCAATTATGACAAGATTACTGTATTTATCTCCTCCGCCAGCAATAATTGGAATGATACGATGGCAATGGAAATCATTTACTTCTAATCTTTTACCGAGTACCTCACACATTCCGCCTTGGGCAGAAAATAAGGATATTCGGTTGTCATTATACTCAATACTTCGGTCTATTACTGGATTTTTGCTTAGGTATATGAATTCGAAACCTGATACACTTTCGATTAGTTGATGAATGAATTTTCTCCCTTCAGGTGTGAATTTGTTTACCATTTTGGAGTGATTCATTGCATTTTTAGTTTTACATGCTGACATGGGGAATATGATGTGACCATGTATATATGTCTTCTTCTTAGCATATCCCTTATACCTTTCCAAGTATAGCTTGCTGGGAGAACCCTTATTGGTAGAGATTGACTTCCACCTGATTTTAATGTTCCTATCAAGCTCATATCCGATTTTTGAGAAGTCTTTAGTACAATGTGTTGCTATACGATAGTAATTTTGAGTTCCAAGAACATAAGAATTGTAGAGACTTACATTCTTGTCTGCTGAATTCTTTTGGATTTTCTTGATAAGATCCTTCCCTTTAGCTATTATTTTCACAACAGCACTGGGTTTGATATTTGAGTTAGCGACTCGTTTCCTTCCCTTAACAACAGCTTTGATTTTGAAGCCGAGGAACTCCGATGATTTCTTGCGCAGGTTTGTAATCTTTGATTTTTCTGAACTTATTTCTAGATTTAGTCTCTCTTTGAGCCAGAGTTTAACTGCGACAAACATCCGTTCTGCTACATCTCTGGTTGGACACATGATTTTGAAATCATCACAGTACCTGATGATATAGCATTCCTTCAGTTTTGACCCTCTGCGTATTGCTCTAATTTTGCCTTCGTTTCTTTTATAGGGGTATGAAGTTTCATAGCTTTCCCATTGATCGCTGATCCACCAATCTAATTCATTAAGGACCACGTTAGAAAATAATGGAGAACACAGACCACCCTGCGGAACACCCTTATTGGGGATTCCTATTCCTTCAATTTCTGCCTTTAACATAGCCGATATAATACAAAGAAGGTTCTTGTCCTGAATCCCCATAGTCCACATCTGTTTAAGAAGCTTTCCATGATCGACATTATCGAAAAATCCCTTTATATCCACATCTACAACAAAATGCAGGTGCTGAATGTTAATCATCCTGTGCATCGTGGCTAGTGCATGCTCTGTCCTTCTAGTGGGCCTAAATCCATAGCTATGATTGTGAAACCTTGCTTCACAGATTGGCTCAAGGATTTGATAAATACACGCTTGAATCAGACGATCGGACATAGTGGGTATTCCAAGAGGGCGATTTTGGCCATTATCTTTTAAGATTTCTACCCGTCTGACCGATTGTGGTGTAAAGTTCTTCAACCTTCTTTTGACCATTGTAATGACTTCTTGGTTGGTCATACCTGCTATGTCTTTGATGGTTAAACCGTCAGTGCCTTCTGTTTTACTCCCTGTGTTAGCCTTAATGTTTCGATAGGCTAATAGGATGTTGTTTTCTTCTACAATTTTTTCGTATAGTTTATTAAACTTTGCACCCTTGAGACTTCTTTCATACAATTCATCAAGTATACTTTGTTGCCCATAATATTCATTGTGGCGCAACTTGGTATTCGCTGTAGTGGTAGCCATAGTCGGCAACACCTCCTTTCGAGGTTAGCCTCTTTTAGTCTCACCAGAACCTATGGAGTGATTTTGTGATCGTAAGTTTTCGTTTATTATAGATTGACTTGGGCCTATCCCTCCGCCACTTATTATCATGGTTTCATTGGTACTGTGGCCCTACTTTCACATTGATAGAGATAAGTTGCCTTATCACCGTTTCATAGAATATAAGTTCTTAACGTCCAATGCTTACCACGTTCCAACATCTTTATCTATGCATATACCTTTAGGTTGTTCCTTTGGGTTTGTAGACTTGATGATGCCTTTAACATCATAAGGATTTTCATACTATATATTTTTACTTTTCCTCGTCTACCAAGCTTTTGCTTGTACTAACATTTCTATTAGCCTAGTGATTCACCCGTACATTCGGAACTTTGTCAGTAGGTTTTGCCTACATTCTTACCATGGATATTTTTTAGACTTCCGCGCTAAACCCGCACTGTTCACCTCTGAACAGATTTCCAAAAGGTTTTTAATTCCAAAAGGGCAGGGTCACGCGACTTCACCGAGCTCTAGACGCTTCGACGCTTATACATATACACGCCCATCGGAGTATTAAAGGAGCCTTTTTAGGCGTTACCCTATCATTCGACTCATCAAGATGTTAGTTCTCTTTGTATTTCTACAAATGTCTAAACTTTTCATTTAGAAACGTGTCGCACATATAGCACTATTAAGCACTCCACGTGCATCGTCACGATAAAAGAGCTATAAATTATATAGTCATACTGCCGTGACAACGGTGCCCTGTCACGTTGAAAAGAATATAAATCACCATATAGTGTAGCTTCAAATCGTATGGAAATACTTTAGTATTATGGAATAAAGATAAGAATATACCTGCCTATTTACCACTCATTGGCAAATACCGCCCTCTCCCATGAACCAATGCCTCACTTCGCCACCAATTTGTATAAAAGCGTAATACTGACGTTTGTTTATACACTTTTACACTCCTTGCCAAGAACATTTAATTATTTTAATTTTTGTTAATTATTTAACATTCTTCTTTTTTGCCCCATGTTAAGATCATATAAGACGAGTTAACTTGTTAGATCCAATGATTTGAGGTATAACGCAGCTCCGAGAAGAGGTGAAATTAATATGGAGGTGCGCATAGTTGCCTGCGGTATCTTCCAACTGGAGCTTGAGCGAGTTCTAGAGGAAATAAGAACTGAATGGGAATCTGATGCTGAGTTTAAAGTCATCTATACAGCACCAGCTTTGCATGTAGACTATGATAAACTGAAAGATGGCATCACCGAGGCTCTAAATTACAATGCGACCAAAGAAAAGGTAGTCCTTTTTTTCGGCTCAATGTGCCATCCTGAGATCAGCGAGTTTGCGGAAAAATACCATGTTATCAAGTTGCAGCCCCGAAATTGTATTGAAATGATTTTAGGAAAGGAAAGACAGGATGAGCTAGAAAATTCAGCTAAGATCTTTTACCTTACTCAAGGATGGTTGCAGAACTGGAGGGAAATTTTCAAGCAGGGACAGGGCTGGGACGAGATTGACGCTAGGCAGAATTTTGGTTTCTACGATAAAATTTTGCTTCTGGACACCGGTGTTTCCGAGTTCAAGGATGAGGATATTTTGGATTTTTTCGAATATGCACAGGTGCCAATCGAAATTGAAAGTATTGATCTGGCAGTTTTCAAAAAAAGTGTGGTTGAAACGCTAGAGAAAGCATTAGCTAAGAAAGTCCCTACTTACATCGGTTAAGTTACGTAACATACTCTACAAAAAATTTTAAGGAGTGAGTTTAAATGGTTATAACTCAAGAAATTAAAGATGTAATATCAAAGGCTCCGTTTATTCCCATCACTACTGCTTCCGCCCATGGAGAACCGCACATGATCGTGGTGGGAAAAGTAGCGGAAATAAGAGAAGCTGACATACTAGGGTTTGGGATCTATAAGATGGAGGTCACTCAACAGAACATCAAAGATAACGGAATGATGCAAGTTGTAATAGCAACGATGGAAGGTGGCCCCAAAGGCTTTAGGCTTACAGGCAAAGCATGCATTGAAGAGAAACTAGTTTTATTTAAGGCAGAAAAGGTAGAGGTGCTTCTGTAGAATCTTCTGAAATGCACAATAATCCCGCTTATGACAGGCGGGATTATTGTGCATTTCAGGTTTTATAGTAGTGTTGGACATTTTTCTGATACAATCTATTTATAGCAACCGTTGATACATGAGGAGGAAAAGTATGAAGCGTTGCATTATATGTCTGCAGCAATTGGACCTATTTCAGGGACTAGAACGAGAGCAACTTACTAACTTGTGTCAATGTACGAAAAGAAAGAGATTACCTAGAGGACACTACCTTTTTCGTCAAGGAGAGTCGACAAGTACCATATACCTTATAAAATCAGGCAAGCTGAAGCTCGTACAAACTACTGCGGAAGGCCATGAAACAATTCTGGATGTATGCGGACCCGGTGAAGTCTTAGGTGAATTGTCCTTATATCAAGAACAAAATGAGCATTCAAGCGCCATTGCTATGGAAGAGGTTTGCATATGCTGTTTCAGTAAACTCCAATTCGAAGCGTTAATCAAACAAGATCCTTCGTTTGCCATGAGGATTATTGGTTATTTAGGGCAAAAACGATATGAAACCATGTTGAAATTAGGAAAAGAAGCTGGACTACCTGTAAAAGAGAGATTGTTGCAACTTTTTTATCGTTTAGCAGAACAATATGGACAAAAAAGACCAACCTCGACGTTGATAGATCTAAAAATTACTCAGCAAGAATTAGCTGATATGATTGGTTCTTCACGGGTAATGGTCATTCAGGTACTTAATGAGTTGAAAGCAGCCAATATAATCGATCGGGAAAAAAGATATTATGTCTTGAAAAATGACCCTTGCATCAGTGCTCATACGTTTAATTAAATGCACTAAGAATACTTTATTTATATAAACCTTCTGCATAAAGTGAAGGCGAAAATAATCTTCAGTTTCGCAACGCCCTTGTCAGCAGGACTTTTACTGATATACCATTATTACTGTCAAGAATATCACATTTAACATCTACTCTCAGTCCATCGCCTCTGAACCGTGCACAATGCACATATTTGTGTACGCCCAAACGGGGAAAGTCTTTAATAGCCTATAAAACGGATCGTATGTAACGATCTGTTTTACTTTTTTCTAATGCTTTCGAGCTATTATATCTCGTCTCTTATTACCACATAATCCCACATGACCTTACCAAACAGAAGTAGCCTACCATGAATACAATAGTTGGAGATGGTTAATCGTTTATTGTTTATTAAAAGGGGTGGCACTATAGATTTAATGGCAAAGGGACAACCTACCAATATGCCTTGGCAAGTGCTTATGGCGAGTTGATGGAACGGTTGAAAAACCAGGCCCCCTTTCGTCTGAATACAGATGTGAGGCAGGAAGCTATGGAATCTTCCGGTTTCTTCTATGCTCCAGATGAAAAGCACGTGAGTATAGACGATCTTTTAAACAGCAAAGAGGAATGGATAAGGGATAAATTGTAAACTCTTGATTCAAAATGTACTCAAGAGAGAACTTTTGAAAACGTGGCAGGATATTTCCTATGAAAAGCCGCCCAGTGACTTTATCACAGTCCCCTTCTGCAATTTAAACAGCGGTAAACTGTCTTACATCCCTATGAAAATGTTATCGAAGATGTATATGTCGAACGGAATGTGTGCCGGAAATACACCGGAAGAAGCTTTGGTTCAGGGCCTTTCTTAATAGTTTCAAAATCAAAATAAGATGAGTACTATAAACGAAAGCATCATGTAAAACGGAGCAAAGAACTGGATTGATAATAATCCAACCAAGAATGACCGGGAAGACCCAAAGACTATAACAATGCAGGTTAGAAGGCTTAGATTTACTTACCGGAGTGTAAATAAAAAAATCTAAGCATATTGAGATATTAAAAGAAAGATTATGAAAGGAGGAGAGTCATAAAATGCAGATACCAAACAAAAATTTTCGCACAAGCATGGTTTACATGATGACCAACATGCCAATAATAAATGAAGTCGTTGCTTTTTACCGCGGAATGAATGAAATACTCACCTTTATGGGTTCCTACCCAACTGGTGGCAGAGGTACTGGTGCAAGGGAAGTCTCAACTGCAACAACAAACGACGGAGTCGATCCCCTTGCGTCAAAAGGGGCAATTTCTTTGTCCCGTGATGGCCGTTTCCTGTTTGCAGTTAATGCGGGAAGCAATACTATCAGTAGTTTCATCATAACTGACAGCGGGGAACTCATTCTAGCGGATGTTAAGCCATCGGGAGGCGCTCAACCCAATGGCCTGGACGTGTTCGGTGATCTTCTCTATGTTTCCAATGTAGGCAATGTTGCCAATAATTTTGCATCAAATATCACTGGTTTTCGTATAAATGATGACGGACGTCTTACTCATATTGCGGGATCCACCCATTCCTTAAGTACTATTAATGCTCAACCGGCGGGGTTTGTATTTACTCCTGATGGCAGCAAAATCGTTGTATCTGAGTTTACTACTAACCGTCTCAGTGTATTTAAAGTAAATAGAAATGGTACAGTTACAGGACCAGTAATTAACAATTCTTACGGTATGGGGCCGTTCGGCTCTTATATTCTATGCTCAGGAATCCTTTTAGTTACGGAAGTAGTTTCCAATGCGCTGTCATCATATTCAGTTAGCGACAATGGGATCCTTAATGTTATCAGTGGCTCTGTACCGACCGGCCAAAAGGCCACTTGCTGGGTTATTACTACGAGAAATGAACGTTTTGCTTATACCACCAACACCTTAAGTGGTACAATAACCACATACCGTATTGATGATAGAGGAGCGCTGACGGTTATTGGGAATACTACCAGTACACCAGTAGGTGCAGCCACTGGTCTGCCAATAGATGTTGGTGTAAGTAAAGATGGACGCAATTTTTATACCCTTAACGGAAATCAAGGCACAATCTCAGTATTTCATATCAATAATGATGGTAGTCTTGTCAGATTGCAGATTGCTGCATCGACTGACTTCCCATACCTTGGATCGCAAGGTTTAGTTGTTCTCTGATTCTCCGTTGCTTCAACCAAACGCATCGAATTATCTTTAACGTTAAAGATTCCAGAATAACCAAAATACTCAGATGTCAAAACGACCTGACTATTTTGTTATAACATATACTCGTTCACAGGCTCCTTTTAGCCACTAATAACTTGGCTTATCACAAAAAGTGTGAATTGAATAACTGACATGTTCCCATGAAAGTAACTGGTCCTATTAAATTGTTCTACAATTTACACCCCAAAACTGAAACCCGCACCACAGGCCGCTTTCATAAATAACCATTCAATGAACTAACACCAACGTGCCTTGTCACCATAAAAGAGCTATATTTTTCATCGTTTTACAGCCAGAGAATAGCTATATATGGTATATTATGGGTCAAGATAAGTCAGAAGGAACAGCTTTTTGTCATTTTGTCTATTGGTTGAATTTTAGACGAAAATGTGTACTAATGTAGAAATCTAAAGAGGGAGAGTGCATATAGACTCTCCCTCTTTTCATTGTAAAGTTCCGCTACTCCATTGAAACATTAGTTTTGGCTGTATAAATATCTACTACCTTACTTAAGACGGAGCCCAAATCAAGTGCCGCCTTAGTAATATCCCTTTTTTCAGGCTCTAAATTACAATTTTCCGGGTGCTGATTTGTTATTGATGGTATTCTTTCAGGAGTGATCTCTGTTCCTAGGGGGAAATATTCGATCAAGCCACCAACTGGACAGTAGTTTCCATAACCGCAAGTAAAACATGGATATTCACCTTGTGCTGCAATTTCCCCTACAAGGTTGATCTTTGCATCTTCAAAATAGATTTTCATATCTTTGAACACAAACTGCCCATCGCCGTTGCCATCTACCGCGACAACTGCGGCAGGTTTTCCGGCCATAGGAAACAATGAATTATGGCGACCTGAGAAACATAGTCTCTCCCAGAAAGCTAGGGCTTTTGAATTCATATGCCCCCAATATACAGGGGCACCAAATACCAGGCCACGTGCTTCCTTGACTTTCTCAAGAATAGGTTCAAAGTCATCTTTTAGTACACAGCGATTCGTATTAGCACAGCAATTGCAGCCTTCGCAAGGTCTAATAAGCTTTCCAGATAAGGACACAAGTTCAAAGGATTTTCCTGTCCCTTCTAGAACTTGTCGAACCACAGATTCAACTATTTTATTCTTTCTCCCGGAACTGATTCCTATAATATCTACCATAAACATCTCCTCCTTTTTTAATAGTACAAAATTTAGAGATGTTTGTATGTTAAATATTTAACATTAATCCTTAACTGAAATTGTCATTCATGCAAGAATCAGTCCGCAAGGTGTGGTACCTGCCGCGTTTTCCGATTATCCCTATTTTTTGTAACTCTTTCAAGGTTTGCTCAACCATTACTCGGGATGCTCCAATCATATCAGCAATATCCTGTTGGGTAATATTTAATTCAATAATCTTTTCCGATGGTGTTTTTGTGCCATGATCATCTGCAAGACGAACGATTAGTCTCAAAAGTTTATCTCTAATCGAAGTACCTATAGAATCTCCAGCTTGTTGAAAGGAGTCATTCAATTTATCCGACAAATAGTTAATGATTTTAATCGCAATCCGAGGATTTGTTATAACTAGTTTCTCGAACTGTTCCTTTGAAAAGCTACAAATCTTAACTTCTTCCATAGCAATCGGGACTCTTTCCAACCAACCATTTTCAATCATCAAGTCTACTCCATCTTTACTACATTCCAGGATTTCTGCCATGAGACGTGTGAGAGCAAGAACAATATCTTTTAGGTAAGTTGACTACAGTAACATTTTGCTTGAAATTATCAACGTTTCTAAACATGGTATTTAATGTTCGACTTTTGCTATTTGTGGAAGCCAGCCCCTATGGAGCATCAGTTGCAGCAGACGGTAACCCCAGTCTAGGGCGATGTTCAACTGTTTACGGAGTTCAATGCCAATTTCTAAATGGTAACATTGGTTAATTGCCGTCAAAAGTGCCATTTGGCTTGCGCCATGCATATTAACTAAGGCCATAGCAATTTCCATGTCGCTTAAGTGTGCAGCACTTGGGATATTTTGAGCACTTTCCAGTAAACGTTCCGGAAATCTTACAGTCGGAATCATTGCATCCTCTGTCTGCAATAAGTCTTCACATTTTTTGATGGTTTTTTCTGATAGATTATCGAGGGCATCTTTTATTAGCTGCATGAGTTCCAGGTCTTTTGCATGATTATGGAAAATAGTGAGTAGAGCAACATGATAACGCCCAGTTACAACAATCTGGTATAGTAAACCTGCCTCAATATAATTTGCAGGTTCTTTATCAACAAATTTTTGAACAATAGAACGACTCGTGGCATTTACTTTGTCTAATATAGTCATACAAATTCCTCCAATTTTATATATGTATGTTTACCTAATAAAGCTTTCATTATTCGGGTATTCTGATAAACAAACAATAATATAATGGTTTTGTGGTTGTTGGGTAAGAATATTCCGAAACTGCATAAGGGCAGAAAAGTTAGTACTATTCTTTGTTTCTCGTAATCTTTCTCAAATAGAGCCATTTGGTGAAAGTCATTTTGACATAGCTCGGAAACTCGAACTCCTAAATGGCGGATAGGTTCACCTTTCCAAAGCTCATCGAATAGTTCACAAGCCAATTAATGGATCGCATTCGTACAGTCAATTGCGGAGAAGATCTTTCTCTGGTGTGAGCAGTTGTAAAACTCGTTGGTCCTTAATGATACAGATACCAACCGAGCACAATGACCTGCTTGAGTTACTCCTTCTTTTAACCACGTTCTGCCACTTTCCTCTAAGAGATTAGACATTAAAGTTAGATAGATTAAATCAATTGGTCATTCAACAAGCAAATTATTTGGAGAAATAAATAAATTTTGAGCAATATCATATCCCAATGCAGCTTGTAACGGAAACAAAGTGTTAGGGTCCTTTTCTTGAATGCTATCTAAAATTGCCGTTCCATTTTCTTTTTCTACAACAGTCCAAGGAAAAAACTATATATGCTTGAATACTCCGGGTTAAAATGCGCTACAAAGATACGTATTATTCATTTTAAAGTTATTTTCTTTTCGAGGAATTTATGATAAAGAAATATCAAAGTGAAAGCTAGCATATACACGATTGGGGACCAAGGTATAATTCTCCATTTTGGATACATTGTAATTCTTAATGGCACTACAATATAAATCTCAAATAGTGTAAGTGCGAACGTCCAAAAAGTGACATATAAGCTTACTGCATAATTTGATCTAGGTGCAAATTTTATAAACGTAATTGCAAGGCTTGGAAATACTATTAGACATGACCAAAAGCTATACCACGCTCTGTATGGCACACTTACTATGTAGTACATCGAAAACTGTTTGCAAAATAGCATATCACTGCCCATTGATAGTGCGATGACCATTACGATTACCAAACTATCAATAAAAGTCATCTTATGTATTGACACAGAAGTCACTGCCATAACCACAAATACCGCTACCATTGTCCAATATGGAATGTAAAACAAAGAACCACCCCTATTTACATTGAAATAAGTTAATGCTCATTTCTAATTTAGCTGTTCGTTATTATTCAAACTTAGTTTTCTCACACCAAGAGCATGGTGCTTCCAAAGTAGGTCATGTACCATCTCTAATTGATTTTCTTTACACTCAATGATTAACACGACTTCTGTTGCCTTAGT
The DNA here is from genome assembly GCF_030063005.1 of Dehalobacter sp. Taxonomy (NCBI): domain Bacteria; kingdom Bacillati; phylum Bacillota; class Clostridia; order Eubacteriales; family Desulfitobacteriaceae; genus Dehalobacter; species Dehalobacter sp. The sequence continues at coordinate 5,861 of NZ_JAPDHR010000040.1, read as the reverse complement.
TTTCTTTTGCCTATTATCGTATTTCCTAATGGTTATCAGCTTAATAGCTAGCCCTAAACTAAAACCAGCAATCATACCGATTACACCCCATATAATTGGTCCCCATGTTAGAATAAAGCCGTAAATACTTCCAACGAGACAAAATAGAGTTGCGAGGAGAATGGGCAAATCCAACATGCTTAAGCCATCCGCAGAATGAATCGTATCAAACATTTGAACGTCTTCCCCTCGCTTATCCATTGATACACCGAGTATGTTTTCTTTGGCAATTCCTTTCATTTGAATTGCCGTAATAGCCAGCTCTAGATAGTTTGAATGGTCAAATGTTGAGACAATATACATACCTTCACCGCTTCCGTCCATTGCTCCAACGGGCATTTTATAATTCTTATGTTCATAATTTTTCTTAAGGAATTTACTTTGTTCCCAATCGAACAACTTATTAAAATAGACAGTTTTCATATAGGCACTATTGATAGCGTATAAGTAGATGCTGGGAATATTTAAAAACCACTGTGGATTAATAATGGATTTGGCGGAGTCAAATTGTCCTAGGAAAGTGTAATGAATGGCAGAGAGTAGATTAGACTGCGTGCCAATCACAATAAATGTTATTACAACAAATACGCCAGCAGGGAGCCGACTGTTTAAGATATCCCCTAGTCCAGGCATTAAGGCCGACCACATAGCCGAATGCCAAGGCACTCTTTTATCGCCATAATTAATCTCAAAGAGCCCGATGTTAAACATTTTAACTTCCGCATCTTCTCTGGATGCTAATATATATTGATTATTGAGTTCAATTGTGCTTCGGTAGCTATCCCATATGGCGAAAAAATAAGTTGGAATGTAAAACAATACCCATTTTATATCGATGACGTCTTTTGCCATTTGGAATCTACCTGTTAAGGAATATAGAATTGCCAGGTTAATATGTGCATGTAAATTAACGTAAATTTCCCATACGAATAAAAGATATCCCCTGAAGTATTTACATAATAATATATGACCTGCCCCAGGGAAAAAAAGTGACCAGCAAGCAATTACATAAGGATTCTTCAAGTGAATCTGTGTTATGCCAAACGGATTAATATACGCTGTATAACGGCGCACATCTGAATTAGGTTCAGGTCGGTCCATAATAACCCCCTCGGTATTGGTAAGGTTAGTATGTGTTTGTTCGTATATATTTAAGTCAGATTAAACTATGTAAATTATTACAAAAACGTAATTTATATCACATATACCTATTGTTCGTCTTTTCATTACCATAAAATGGGACAGAATTTTTTATGTATCTAAAGGCAATGATAAGGGTCTTGGATAAGTTGGGGCGAGTAGAATGGCACTTTACAGTGCCAAACCCTCTCAGAACCGTGCTTGCAACTAACGCACACGGCTCCTCATACTATCATTTACATCATATAACTAAAGGGTTTATTTAGGTCAAAGATGCTGACATATATCTTAGCTTTGGCTAGAGGGAATCTCTTGAGGAAAAGTGCATACTTATCCCACATCATGCTCTTCTTTTGGCTTCTTCTATTGAACATTTTGTAGAGCATGCTTCTAACCTCATCTCTAAATCTACTGATCATAGTAGAATTGTCAGTTATACCATAGTATCTGTAATACCCATTCATCTTGACCGCCAATTTCTCCATCACATCCCGGGCTGGCGTTGTGAGTTGCTCCCACAACCACGCTTTGGCTTTCTTTAAGCTAGCGTTATACTTCTTCTTGCTGGTTTTCCTCTTAACTCTGAAGCGTCCGTTTTTACCTTTGCTACAGTAGTGTGTGAATCCAAGAAAGTCAAATGTTTCCGGCTTCTTTATGCCGGCTTTCATGCATTCATCTACGGCAAATCTGCCAAATTTTATAATCTTCGTTTTAGCTTCTTGAATTTCAAGATTGAATTTGGCAAGTCTCACTTTAAGTTCATGATAGAAGCGATATGCTTCATCCTCATATTGAAAACAGAAGACACTATCGTCTGCATATCTAACCATGTAGGCATCGCCTCTGCATTTCTTTCTGATGACCTTCTCAAACCACAAGTCCAGAGCATGATGAAGATACAGGTTTCCAATTATTGGCGATATATTGCCACCCTGAGGTGCGCCAACTACGGTGTCTTTGTATTCCCCATTCTCCAGAATTCCAGACTTAAGAAACCTGGATATCAGTCTATGAATATTGACATCCGCTATTCTATGGTCTATGAACTTCAATATCCATTTGTGGTCCATGTTGTCAAAGAAGCCCGCGAATATCAGCGTCTACTACATAGTTTATCTTCTTATCACCAATAATTTTGTTAACTGCTTTCTTCTTGCTCATTCTATCATGCGCTTCAGTGAGGCTTTCTTTGTTAAGGAGTCCCGCAAGTGATGTGATTTTCTCTTTTGGCTTTTCTTTAGCGCTATTTGTGCTATCCTTGTCAGTTTCGTTTCCATTACTTTATCCACCTCTTGTGCAGGTAATGTTTCAGTTTCAAGGGCTATAGTATGTTATAGCCTTCCCTCCACAGGAATTACCCCGCTTCACAGGTGTAGAGTCGAAGGAGGTCGGCAAATGCCTTCCTCCGTCCGCTCGTTCAAACGGATCGTACAGTTTTCCCGTAATCCGCTTTCCTTTATGTCATCTAATAGATGCAGTCTTGCGATTCAAATCCGGTATGAGTGATGTCAGGTTCGCTAGGTGGTAAACTTCATAAAGTTTCTTAACAGGATATTTCTTCCACCCAATGTTTCGCCACCTTTTATGACGATGGCTCCATATCCTCCGTACAATCCATCTTTGTAACTTATTGAATAGCTTACGTACGTGGGCTTTTCGATAGTAGTTACCCCAACCTTGTATGATCGGGTTGATGCTCTGAATGAGTTCGTTAAGCTTTAGAGGTACTCGACGTTTTGTTCGGTTTCGGATCGTACCCACGAAACGTTCGAGAGACTTTTGGGTTGGAATTGCATAAAGATTAAGCTTGTTTGGACCTTTCTTAATCTTGTGTGACGGCAATCTTAGTCCTTGGCCCTGTTTCACTTTGTACCCAAGAAATTCAAACCCATTACTTATGTGGGTTATTCGAGTCTTTTCTGGGTGCAGTGTTAAGCCCAAAGATTCTAGGATTTCCTTGGCATCACGTAATGCTTGCGTAGCCTCTCTTCGTGTTCTGCAAAGGACAACCCAATCATCTGCAAAACGAGTTAAGCGATGTCCTTTTTCTACCATCTTATGGTCAAACGGATTAAGATAGATATTACTAAATAGCGGACTAGCGACCCCGCCCTGGGGCGTTCCTTGTGGCGTCGGGTACTTTTTCCCTTGGTCCATATACCCAGCTTTGAGCATTGACCTCGTGAGCTTAAGAACCCTACTGTCGCTAATCTTTTCTGCAATCATATCAATAAGGGCTTTATGCTCTACATTCCCGAAGAAATCTCGAAGGTCAGCATCGACAACCCACTCGTGTCCAGACATAATTTCGTGATAGATTTTCCTCATGGCTTGATGCGCTGATCGTCCAGGCCGATAGCCAACAATCACTGAATTCCGGTTCGAAGATGGGTTCTAATCTGTTCTTTAGAGCTTGCTGACAGACGCGATCTCGTATAGATGGAATTCCTAAAGGCCGCTTCTCATTCAACTTATTACGTTTGGGGATATAGACTCGCCGAACGGGCATAGGCTTGTAGGTATCATTCTTTAGTTCGTTATGCAGTTTTACGAGTTCCTCATCGGCTACCTTATCAAAGTCGATTATTCTAACGTTGTCGATTCCGCCACTACCTTTATTCGCTTTAACCATGTCCCATGCCATTCTTAGGTTTGTCGGTTGATACACCTTATCAATCAGAGAATGAACCTTTTTGACTGTACCATCTTCCTTCATGGCTTTCGTCTCCTCCGCCTGCAAGTTCGGGGTCTTTCACATAGGGAACTTTCCGTTCCTTGCCGCCTACTCACGAATTTCCGTTTCGGCTTCTGGTTCCATAAAGCGAGCCGCCTTCCCCTTCGTCATAGCCTTTTGAGCTAGTACGAAGCCACCTGTACACGACAAGTGATCCTAACGTTTCTGTTGTTCGTTAGTTAGAGTACTATTCGGCTCTCCGACTCCTCGCACCACGTTGACTTTCACTTCGGGGTTGCCTTATAGAAAGCCTTACTGAGTTGCTGTGCTTGTCTGACTGAGGTGAACACGCACAACGGTCTCCACCTCGGCTACTTTATACACCAGCCCATGACGGTGTTTCCACTCAGATAATACGAGGTCTCCGTGGGTCGCTACGCCATCTTCCATACCATGCCGCCCGCACACACCTTGGTTCGATGGGTGGACTGAAATGCCTTCGCCTCCATAGTGCAGGCTCGACCTTGCCCCATCTTTGGCCGACCGGTTCGCAATTCGGGTGGCCCCTTTTCACTACGGCCTGGTACTTCTCCTCAAGCCCTTCAGACTCCGCTTCGCAGTGGACGCCCTGCCCTCTGATGCAAGAGCATCAGCCCTTGAGACATTACTCCCAAGTTTGGATATGGATCCCCCAGTCCGGGATCCAGTGGGACTTAAACCCACCTGATGATCGTGCTGCCACGCACGCACTATTCTATAATCCGACTTCCTAGAGCCATCCGCTTCCTCACTTTATTATCGCTTGTTATGCGTACCTCAGATAGACTCTGAGGAGCAGCTAGGATCTCATGTGTTACCGTAAAATATCAATGTATAGCATGCTGAGTTCTACGACCCCGGGGAAGCTGCGGTTTTCTTACCATAACGTTAACCACAGTATTGCTTTCTGTTCTGACAACTACATCAGCCTTCCCGTTTTCGGTATTTCGGAGCTCAATCACTTCAACCTTTCGGCTTTCAGCCTACTATCTCGTTTGCCTACGCTTAAGGAAGTGAGTTACCCCACTTCCTCCAAGGCTAATTACGGGCGGTTGGTCTACCTTACCCGATGGGATTCCCACCCACTATATTTTACGACCTGGCACATCCGCACTATCAGGCACCGCTACCCTGCTTCAAAGTTATGATGTTAGTCCTAATCATATGTCGAAAAAACTGGAATTCCGCTAAACGATCTAAAAAATAAATACACCTATCGTTCAGATATACTTAAAGATGTAATTAATGATCACACTACTCCAAAGACTTTAAACGAAGTATCATAGTTTGATATCGCTAGTGAATCAAAACTTTTTCTATATAAGCGTGCAGGTTTACCTAAAAGAAATTCAAATCGTTTAACCGGTACAGTCTTGAGCTACGTGAAATCTCTTATTAAAGAGGATAATCGTGTGGAGTTGTTAACCCCCCATCAGCAAATCATTACATTCGATCAAGCCTTAAATCCCAGAAAAACAATACTTAGAAAATTAAAGAATGCGGTTAATCGTTTTATACCTTATCGGAGGACTAGCTAACATTTAATTTCCCTAAGTACAAATTGAAAAAGCCAGAGTTAAGTAGATGACATAGCTCACTTGTGCAGAGCCATCTACTCTTCTTTCTTTTGATAGAATCGACTTATCAATCCATCTCACCCCAAGCACATCATCTAACAACCACAGTCCCTCTTTGCCAAGCCAGGTACGCCCTTCCCCCGAATGGGCGGGCGACCTAAGCGAAAACTTTTCTAATTATTACTAACTAGCTTGGTTTATCCTCTCGAATCGGAAGATTGACCAGAGCTGCAGCAGAAGCTAATACGATGTCAGCGTACCACATTGACCTTGCCTACGTTTGGTAGACACGGAGAAACCCTAAATAATTATTGTTTTCATTGAATTACGCAATCATGCTGCATCATGCACCTTTAATGGCGCTATGTAATCGTTGGAAGAATGAATGCGAT
>NZ_JAPDHR010000039.1:0-44699 GCF_030063005.1 Dehalobacter sp. | reverse complement strand
TATTATAACACATTACCACAAATTGCTCAATACTAAATAGCAATAATTTGACGATTTTCTAACAAAAAAAGCCCTGTTTTCAAGGCTTTCAAAGATTTTAATATTTATGCAAGTGTCAAAGACCCGGAAAAACCGTCAGATTAGGACTGAGTTGTGTTTTGATATGCCAAAAAAGCAGGCTCCTTCCAGCTTGACGTGTCCATATTCATCCTTTATAATTATTTCGTATCATTTACCAGTGGAGGGAGGGATAAAAAATGAGTGAAGTCAGAGTCGGTAAAAATGAATCCCTGGATTCCGCACTCCGCCGGTTCAAGCGAAATTGTCAACGTTCGGGGGTATTATCGGAAGCTCGCAAACACGAGCATTACGAGAAGCCAAGCGTTAAGAGAAAAAAGAAATCTGAGGCTGCGCGGAAACGTAAATTCAAATAAGGGAGTTGGCTCCAATTGTCCCTGAAGGATCGTCTGATTGAGGATATGAAGACAGCTATGAAGGCCAAAGAGGAGGGGAAGGTTAGACTTTCTGTTATCCGAATGGTACGGGCTGCCATCAAATACGCTGAGATAGACAAGAAAATGGAGTTCAACGATGATAATCAGGTTATCGAGGTTCTTGCCCGCGAGTTAAAAATGCGGCGGGATGCGATGGAACAGTTTGCCAACGCGAACAGGCCCGACAAAGTTCAGGAGCTCGAAGAGGAAGTCGCCATCCTAATGGAATACTTACCTCAGCAGCTCACTGAAGGGGAAATCCGCGAAATAGCTAAAGAAATCATCGCTGAAACCGGTGCCCAAGGCCCCAAAGATCTGGGGAAAGTCATGGGAATTATTACGCCGAAGATAAAAGGAAGAGCCGAAGGGAAGCTTGTGAATCAAGTCGTGAGAGGACTCCTGGGTTCCTAAAAAAGAGTAGTGAAAAACTGCCGCTAAAACATAAGCGGCAGTTTTTTTGTTTTAATTGGCGTTAAATTTTGCGTCCATTAAGCTATCATATTAAAAGTGAGCGAGCATCTGCTCTTTTATTTTCCTTTGCTCTCCTTTGTTCCTCTGGTTCTCCCGCTAACTGCTTGGACTATTCTCTGCTCCTGATGCATAGACATGCTATGAAGGGAGTGGTAAGCGTGCTGAAAAGGCTTCAAAAACATGCTGGTGAGATCCTGGAATTTCCGACGGATGTCCTGAATAACGGACCTAAAATAACCATTATCGGACGCAGTGAGATCATCATAGAATATTTTGATGAAGTGGTCGGATTTTCGGATCAGGAGATTACTTTGCAGACTTCCGAGGGTAAACTCTGTCTTAACGGAGATAAATTTATCCTTACCACTGTGCAGGATCATGAGATCAATATCCGCGGCCGGTTAACCGGACTAAGCTTTGGGGAGGGCTGAAGGTGTTCGGAAAATTTGGCAGGTACCTGCACGGAAGGGTAACCATTCAAGCGCAGGGTAAGAATTTAGCCGGATTTATTAATGAGGCGCTTAAAGACAGGATTGAATTTTATAATGGAAAAAAATTGACGGATAGCTTTTTGGCCGAAATCAATGCTGCAGATTTCAGGCGTTTGCGTAAGGCAGCCAAAAAAGCAGGAATCAAAATCAATATCCGGAACAGGTACGGATTTCCGTTTGTAGCGCTACGCTGGCAAAAACGCAAGGGCCTGATTTTTGGTGTTTTTATCATCATTGCAGCACTCACGGTTCTTTCTCAGTATGTGCTTTCCATTAGTGTGGAAGGAAACAGCAGGGTGTCAGCGGATCAGATTATTGCCGAAGCCGGGAAAGCCGGCTTAAATAAATGGGTGCTGAAAAGTTCTCTTGACCTTGATCAGATGAGCAAACAAGTTCAGGAGAGCATGCCTGACCTGGTCTGGATGACGATGGAAGAGCGCGGAACGAATATTAAAATCAGAGTCGTCGAAAAAACCCTGCCGCAAACCGTTTTATTCCGGGGAGATCTCCTGGCAGCCAAAACAGGTTATGTGGAAGATGTGATCGTCATTCAGGGGCAGGCGCTAATCGCTGAAGGACAGCTGGTTACCGCCGGACAGGTTTTGATCAAGGCTGCAGGAGGAATGACGGAATACAGCTTTGACGTATCTGGTCAGAACAGAACCAAACAAAACGCGACCGATGCGCCGGCGGCCAAAGGGTTTGTCCGGGCAAAGGTCTGGTACAGCGCGGATAAGATTATTCCCATGGAAGAGGATAGGACGGAAAAGACGGCAAATAGGACCAATGGCTGGGGAATAAAAATAAATAATCGTGTAATAATGATAATGAATCAGGATAGCCCCTATTCCGATTCGATCCAAGAAACCTGCACATATGCATTGCCCAGTTGGAGGAATTGGCGTTTTCCTGTCGAATTGTTAAAAGTACATTATGAAGAAACTCAAAAAGTACATGTAAGCCGTGCGGCAGCAGAAGCAAGGAAGCTTGCCGAGACCCTGGCCAGGGAGGAATTGAAACAAAAACTGCCTTCAGGGGTCAAAGTACTGCATGATAAGGTCCGGATCCTTTCATCCCAAAAAGGAACGGAACATGTCAGGGTTGAAGTTGAGACCTTTGAAGATATAGCGGTATATAAAAAATAAGCAAATATCTTTGCATTTGGAGGAACTCACATTTGCGTAATGAATCAAAACTCAACCTGAAAGATAAAGAAGAAGCATTAAACCTGTTTGGTCTCGAGGACGTCAACTTAAGATTTCTGGAAGAACGTCTCGGCTGTCAGATTGTTTTTCGCAGTGAAGAGATGACGATTTCAGGCGAAGAACAGCAGGTCAAGCTTGCCGAAGCAGTCCTCAAACAGCTTCTGGACTTAATTCGGAAAGGCAATACACTGACCCTGGCAGATGTAACTTATGTTGTTTCCCAGGTGGAAGAGGGCAGCGCGAAGGATATGGCTCAAAACCTCACCCATATCATCGCGACGACGCAAAGGGGGCGTCCGATCAAACCCAAGACGCTCGGACAGGCCAAGTATGTTAAAGCCATTGCTAAGGATTCACTCGTCTTTGGCATCGGACCCGCCGGCACAGGAAAGACCTATCTGGCGGTGGTCATGGCGGTCAAGGCGCTGAGGGCCAAAGAAGTGAACAGGATTGTTCTCACCCGGCCTGCGGTGGAAGCCGGAGAAAAACTCGGTTTTTTGCCCGGGGATTTGCAGGAGAAGGTCAATCCGTACCTCAGGCCGCTCTATGATGCGCTCTATGATCTTCTTGGACCGGAAACGACCGCGCGGTATATTGAGAAAGGTACGATTGAGATTGCTCCGCTGGCCTATATGCGCGGGCGTACGCTAGACGATTCCTTTATTATTCTGGATGAGGCCCAAAATACATCCCCGGAGCAAATGAAAATGTTTTTGACCAGACTCGGGTTTGCCTCGAAAGCAGTGGTTACCGGCGACATTACCCAGGTTGACCTTCCCCGCGGTAATTATTCAGGGCTGATTGAAGTACAACATATCCTGAAAGGTATCGGAGATATTTCCTTCCATTACTTTACTTTGGACGATATTGTACGTAACCCGCTTGTACAAAGCATTATTCACGCTTACGATGCGCAAGATATAAAAGAGGACAAGCAGTCCGGTAAGGATTGATGGGACTTGAATAAAAAATTGAAAACAATGCTTTTGCCTAAAGAGACCAAGAATGCTATGACAAAATACCAGATAGCATTATTTCTGCTGTTCTTTATTCTTTTAACCGCGATATTGGCCTCGGATCTTTTTCAGTCTAAATTAAATATTGAATCCGGTGAACCCAGTCCGGAATTGATTACGGCACCTTATGAAAAGAAAGTGACGGATCTTGCCAAGTTCCAGGAGGAACAGAAAGCAGCAGCGAATGCGGTCGAACCTGTTTATATGGCCGATGACGGTCAAATCTCCAACTTGTCAAAAGATTTGGATCGGACATTCGAGATTCTGGCGGATCAGAAAGATTCTAAGGACAGTCTTACTGAAAAAATGGACGAGCTCCGCAAGAGAGTCCCTTTCAGCGAATTATTGGACAGCACGCTTGGAGCGCTGCTGAATTTGTCTGATCACGAGATTGTAACTGCCTCTGGAACTGGTTCAGTTGTCATCCTTGGGATAGCAAGCAATGCCGAAAGCGGAGCGAGATCTCAGGCAGAAGTATCACTCTTGCAGGACCGAATGATTGAACAGATCAATAAATCTAGCATGACTGAACCTGTGAAAGAACTTATAAATGAATTTATCGAGCAGTGTGTGATCAAACCGACACTGACCATTGATAAAGAAGCGACAAAGAAAATGCAGGATATTGCCATTTCCGACGTTAAACCATCCATCCGGACCTATCGAGAAAATGAAAAAATTATCGGACCGGGGGAAATTGTTGATGATCAGGTTTATCAGGCCTTGCAGGCGTATGGATTGATCAAAGTAAAATCTCCGTGGAAGCCGGCTTCCGGAATTGCAATTATTGTCTTGGTTTCAATGATCATTTTGATTTTGTTCGCCTACCAGTTCAGTCCAGACACGTTTACCCACTGGCAAAGGATGGTGCTGATCGGACTCCTCATGATTGTTGCATTGGCCATGGGTAAAGCCTTTATGGCGATCAGTCTTGGGGACAATGAATTAAATACTTTGACGGCTATCCTGATACCTGCGGCCTGGGTTACGATGACGGTGACACTCCTGCTTGGCGTTAAGATTGCAGTTCTGGTAGGCGTCATTCTGGCTATTTTCACCGGAATGATGGCAGATCCAGGGAATATGGGAGCAGCAGGTTCGCTGGCAGCCTTATTTTCTTTGCTTAGCGGTATTGTCGGTATACAGGGTGTTGCCAAACTGGACCGCCGTTCTGAGCTGGCCAGGGCAGGATTGTTTGTGGCTTTGGTAAACATTGCCCTTGTAAGCGGTGTTGCCTTGATCCTTCAGATCAGCCCAACCGATTGGCTGATCGGCTGCATACTGAGTGTTGCCAACGGATTTTTGTCGTCTGTTCTTACCATGGGTATTTTGCCCTGGCTGGAACAGGGCTTCAACATTACATCGGCTGTAAGACTGTTGGAATTATCCAACCCGAATGCGCCACTATTGAAAAGCTTATTGATCGAAGCGCCAGGGACCTACCATCACAGCGTCCTGGTCGGGAATCTAGCCGAAACTGCCGCTGAGGAAATTAAAGCCGACCCTGTGCTGGTCAGAGTCGGCGCACTCTATCATGATATCGGCAAGCTGAAAAGACCGTACTTCTTTATAGAAAACCAGTTTTCCAAGGATAATCCCCACGAGAAGATTGCCCCGACGCTTAGTTCGCTGATTATCATTTCCCATATCAAAGACGGGCTAGAAATGGCCAAAGCGCATAAGCTTCCATCCAATATTCAGGATATTATTGCGCAGCACCACGGGGACAGCACGGCATCGTTCTTTTACCATAAAGCACTCGAAGAGAATCCGGATATTTCGGAAGAAGCTTTCAGGTATGACGGGCAGCGTCCCCAGTCTAAAGAGGCGGCGTTGGTTCTTCTGGCGGATAATGTTGAAGCAGCCGTTCGTTCCCAGAAGGACAGTTCGCCGGGAAAAATTGAAGGATTGGTGCGTAAGATTATTAAGGAGAAATTTGATGAGGGCCTGCTTGATCAATGTGACTTAACCTTTAAGGATCTGGATAAGATATCTATAGCTTTTGTTAAGGTTCTAAGCGGAATATTCCATTCCAGGATCGAGTACCCTGAATTGCCGTCCGCCAAGACCAAAGTGGCAGAGGAAGCGGGCACTGATCAGAAACAGGAGGAACCCAAAACGCAAAAAGAGAATGAGTCTCCGGCTAAGCAGGACAGCGAGCCTGGTTCGCCGTCTGAAAAAAATAATTCTCACGAATAGGGGGAGAAAATGGAACTAGATATCAGTTGGGAAGAGGATTCTGTTGCAGAAGATGAACAAAATAAAATAGCAAAACTGCTTCGTACGGGCATTCAGAAAGCGCTTCTTGAGGGAGGCGGCCAGGATGACGCTGAGATCGGACTTGTCCTGACCAATGATGAATCCATTCATCTCCTGAATAAGACGTACCGCGGAATTGACAGCCCCACGGACGTCCTGTCTTTTGCCCTTCGGGAAAAGGGGGAAGGAGAGCCGGAGATTTATTTTAGTCCTCAGTCGGACAAAGATAAGAAAGAACGGGTTGAGTATTCTCTCGAAGAAATTATCGACGAAGAAGATCAAGACCTCGACGAATACGAAGCAGATAATTTTGAGGAGTACGAAGAGGATGACGATGATTTGAGCTACTGCGATACAACTCTCGGTGATATCGTGATTTCTGTCGAAAGAGCCCGTTCTCAGGCCATTGCGTATGGGCATTCCTTTGCCAGAGAGATTGTTTACCTGGCAGTGCACGGAACACTGCACCTTCTGGGGTACGATCATGGCAGTGAGGAGGATTCCAGTGTCATGAGGCGTCTGGAGGAACAGGTTATGGATCAGCTGAGCCTGCTGCGCTGACAAGGGGGAAGAATAATGCCGGATATCCATAAGCCTGCTGGTTTTATTGGCAGCTGCAGACGGTCTTTGCAAGGGATTGCTTACTCGCTGAGAACAGAAAAACACCTCAGATTTCATTTTTTTGTCGCTGCGGTTGTTGTTTTGGCCAGCGCTTACTTTCGTCTTTCAGGCGTTCACTGGCTATTTATTATTTATGCCATTGGCAGCGTTCTGGTGGCGGAATTGTTCAATACCGCGTTGGAAAGCGCGATTGATTTGGCTGAACCCGGGTACCATCCCCTTGCCGGCCTCGGCAAGGATGTTGCTTCCGGTGCCGTACTGGTTGCCGCCATACAGGCCGTGATTATCGGAATCATTATATTCGGATCTTATATTTTTTAGAGTAGACCTGTGGGACAAATACCGCTTTTCGGCTGTTGCGCCATCCTTGACTTGTCGCTCCTTGCCCTCCATGGCACCGCGACATTAGGCCATCCGTGGCCGTCAAAAGGCCGCGCTTTGCACTCTATGCTCCGCTCACAGCGGAACTGTAGCCCTCAGACTGATCTTAAGATTGTTTAAGGAAGTCTGCAAGTCGTAGCGTTGTTATTATCTAAGACGGGGGCGGAATGAGATGAAGAACGAACAGGTTTTGGACATCAACCAGGCTGCGGAGCTGATTCGCCAGGCGCATCAGGCTTGTGAAGATGCTTATGCCCCTTACTCCTGCTACAAGGTTGGAGCCGCCGTTCTCTGGGAATCCGGAAGAATTACTTCCGGTGTCAATGTCGAGAATGCTTCCTATGGCCTGACTGTCTGTGCGGAACGTAATGCTGTGTTCCATGGGATCGGTTTGGGGGAAAGGCGGATCAAAGCGGTTGCTGTCGCAGTTCCGCTCGAGGAAATACCGTCCCCATGCGGTGCCTGCCGACAGGTGATCCGGGAATTCGCATCGGATTGCCTTGTTTTGCTCAGCAATGGCAGCGGAGAAATCAGGAAAACCCGTTTGAAGGATCTTCTTCCTGATTCGTTTGGCCCGGAGTTTTTAAAAAGCATTTAGGTTAAGAGACCACATGTTATACAGCTATAGGATATATAACGATAGGATACACAATTTTATGATACGAGACTTTATGATACAAGGAAGGTAAAGCATTTGAACAAGCAGGATAAAAAAGGTTTTCGATCGGGTTTTGTTGCGGTGATCGGACGGCCCAATGCGGGGAAATCGACCTTGCTGAATACGCTTTTGGGTCAGAAAGTGCTGATTATATCTGATAAGCCGCAGGCAACCAGAAACAGAATCCGGTGTATCCTTACCGAAGAACGCGGGCAGATCATCTTTTTTGACACGCCCGGTATCCATAAACCGAAGCACCGTCTGGGTGAATACATGGTCGCGGCCGCCAAAAGCACTTTGCAGGGCGTCGATTTTGCGATATGCGTCGTCGATGCCTCTGTACCGTTTGGATCGGGGGATGAATACGTGCTTCAGGTCATTAAGGACAGCGGAGTCCCGTGCATTTTGGCCTTAAATAAAATTGACCTGATCTCCAAGGATCAGCTGCTGGAGAAAATAGCCGGCTTTGCCAAAATAGCAGATTTTAAAGAAATTGTTCCAATTTCAGCTTTACAGTCCGAGAATACCATAAAGTTAATGGATCTGATTTTTGAAGCGCTTCTGCCTGGCCCAATGTATTTTCCGGATGATGTCGTCATTGACCAGCCGGAAAAGTTTGTCGTTGCAGAACTAATCAGAGAAAAGCTGATGAACCTGACCAGAGAAGAAGTCCCGCACTCCGTCGCGGTCGTGGTCGATAAGATGGAAGAGAAAAAATCCCTGATTAAGATAGAGGCTGTGATCCTCGTCGAGCGTGATTCCCAGAAAGGAATTGTGATTGGCAAGGAAGGAAATGTCTTAAAAGAAGTCGGAAGGCTCGCCCGGGAAGAAATTGAAACGCTGCTTGGCAGCAAGGTATTCCTTGAACTTTGGGTCAAAGTCAAGAAGGACTGGCGCAACCAGAATAACCAGCTCAGGGATCTGGGATATAATCTGAAGGACCTGAAAGAATAAATGTCGCGGGGTACATTAGGTTTACAAAAAATAGGGTATCTTAGCATATTAGCGATACGGGAAAGTATAAAAGAACGCTGAAGGGAAGGTAGATTTATGAATATCGCCGGAAGAATTGACCATACGCTTCTGAAACCTGAAGCGACGGAGAAGGATATCGTTGATCTTTGCCATGAGGCTGTCAAACACGGTTTTGCTTCCGTTTGTGTAAATCCCGTGTATATTTGTACCGCCGCACGCCTGCTGCACGGAACCAGTGTCATACCGTGCACGGTCATAGGTTTTCCACTTGGAGCTGCGTTTATCGAAATAAAGATGCAGGAGATTCTGGCAGCAAAAGCCCATGGTGCGCGGGAAGTTGATGCCGTGATGTGCATCGGCAAAGCCAAATCCGGCGATTGGAAGGCCGTACAGCGTGATGTGAATTTGATGGTTCAGACGGCACAGGGCTGCGGTCTAAAAATAAAAATAATTATTGAAACCGGGCTTTTAAACGAGGACGAAAAACAAAAAGCAGCTGAGATTGTCCGGGAAGCCGGAGCAGACTATATCAAAACATCGACCGGTTATTTTGGTGGCGCAACAGTTGAAGACGTCAAGAACCTGAAAAACTGGGCAGGCCCTGGTGTTAAAGTCAAAGCATCCGGCGGAATCAAGACGAAAGAGTTTGCCTTGGAACTGATCAAAGCAGGTGCCGACAGACTCGGAACCAGTTCCGGGATCGTAATAATCCAGTAGTATTTAGTTCTTAGATGTATTAACTGTTTAGTCAATAGAAATTACATAAATAGGAATGCTACCCAAATAGATAGCATCTATTGAAGATATAATAGGGAATAAAGACACGACCGGGGATGATGTTGGGAGATGGCAGTCTATCAGGCGGATGCGATTGTGATCCGCAGCAGGGAGTATGGTGAGTCGGACAGGCTTATCACGCTTTTTTCAAGGGAAAAAGGAAAACTGGAGGCTGTGGCCAAGGGGGTTCGGAAACCCAAAAGCACCCAGAGGGGCGGGACGCAGCTTTTCACGTATGCCGATTTTTTGCTGTACAGGGGGAAAACACTGGATACGGTGAATCAGGCTCAGCCCCGAGAAAACTTCATCCATCTCTGGGACGATTTTGATCGGACGATCACTGCGTCGGCAATGGTCGAACTGCTGGATATTTCTACTGTCAGGGAACAGCCTGATCCGGAACTGTTCACCCTTACCTTAAGCTTTCTTTTTTTGCTCAAACATCTTGACCCGTATATGGCTCAGGCCGCTTATGCGCTCAGGCTCATGCACCTACAGGGGTATCTGCCGTCAATGGAGGGTTGTACCGAATGCGGCGGAGACCTTTCCGGCGAGCAGGTCTATTTAAGTGCGGAGGCCGGAGGTTTTCTTTGTGCGGCCTGTAAAAACAACCGGATCGTCATAGCGCTGAACCCGGGAAGCCTGGCCCTGATGCGCCAGCTGTACCAGGCCGATTTCGTGAAGATTGATCGACTGCGCTGGAACAAAAAAATGCGGCAGGAAATCCTCGAAAGCCTTTGCCATTACTGTGAACAGAAATTTGAACGCAAACTCCTAGCCTGGAGACAAGGCAGTGAGTTCTGGAACAAGTGAGTTCTGGAAGAATTGACAGTGAAGCTTTATTGGCATATAATATCTCAGATAAAGGTTATACTGCATATAAGTAGCTTCCTTTTTATGAAAATATTTTGTCCGCATAGATGGAAAAGATGCCTGCAATAGCCGCTAAGAGAGTCCGGGAGGGTGAGAGCCGGACAGGTGAAAACAGGTTGGGCAGTCTGGAGCGGATCAGGTTCAAAGAGGATTCCAAGTTATCTGACAAAGTTACGTAAGTATATTGGAATCAAGCAGGGTGGAACCGCGGGAAATACTCTCGTCCCTGCAGCAATTATTTGCTGTATGGATGGGGGTTTTTATTTTTGAACGGAGGAAATCATATGAAATTTCAAGATCTTATTCTGGCCCTTAACCAGTTTTGGGGGGAGCAGGGATGTATTATTGCTCAGCCCTATGATATTGAAAAAGGTGCAGGAACGATGAACCCGGCCACTTTTTTACGGGCGCTGGGACCGGAACCCTGGAATGTGGCTTATGTGGAGCCGTCCAGACGTCCGACCGACGGCAGATACGGTGAAAACCCGAATCGTCTACAGCACTATTTTCAGTACCAGGTCATTCTGAAGCCTTCGCCGGATAATGTTCAGGAGCTTTATTTGGAAAGCCTGGAGCGGCTCGGAATTAATCCGGCCGACCATGATATCCGGTTTGTGGAAGACAACTGGGAATCCCCTACACTGGGGGCCTGGGGCCTTGGTTGGGAAGTTTGGCTGGACGGCATGGAAGTCACGCAGTTCACCTACTTTCAGCAGTGCGGCGGCATTGACTGCAAACCCGTCTGCGCAGAAATTACGTATGGGATAGAAAGACTGGCGACCTTTATTCAGGGCAAGGACAGCGTCTTTGATATTGAGTGGGTCGGAGACATTAGCTACGGTGATATTTATCTGCAGAATGAAATTGATTTTTCACGCTACAACTTTGAAGTGGCTGACATCGATGCGCTGCGGCAGTGGTTTGATATGTACGAGAAGGAATCAGAGCGGACCGTCCAGGCAGGCCTGGTCGTGCCGGCCTACGATTATGTACTGAAATGCTCTCACGCGTTTAACCTTCTGGAAGCCCGGGGGGCGATCAGTGTGACGGAAAGAACCGGGTACATTGCCAGAGTAAGACACCTGGCCCGTCTGTGTGCCCAGGCCTATGTCACCCAGAGGGAAACACTTGGGTTTCCTTTACTGAAAAAAAGGGGGGAATAAAAATGAGCAAGGACTTTTTACTGGAAATCGGCATGGAAGAAATGCCCGCCAAATTTGCACCAGGTGCAGTGGCCCAGCTGGAGAACAATGCCCGAAAAATGCTGGCGGAACTGCGTTTAGCGTATAAGAATCTGCAGTGCTATGTGACACCGAGGCGCCTGGCGCTCTATGTAGAAGCTCTGGCTGAGAAACAGCAGGATATCAGTGAGGAAGTCAAAGGACCTGCCCAGAAGGCAGCGTTTGATGCTGAAGGCAAACCGACCAAAGCTGCTGAAGGATTTGCGCGCGGACAGGGCGTCAAGACCGAAGACTTTTTTTTGAAAGAAATCAATGGCGTGCCCTATGTGTATGTTGTAAAATACCAAAAAGGCGAAGAAACCGAAAAGCTGCTGTCACAGGTCTCGCTGAATCTTGTTACGAGCCTCAACTTCCCGAAACCGATGCGCTGGGGAGATTATGAGATCCGTTTTGCACGCCCGATCCGCTGGCTTATCTCCTTGTTTGGCGACGAGGTAATCCCTTTCAGCTATGCCGGAATTCAGGCCGGAAGAACCTCACGTGGACACCGTACGCTTGGCAGCTATATCCGGATTGTTCAGCCGGCTGAATATCTGAATGCGCTGGAATCGGTTTTTGTGCTGGCTGACCAGGAGAAAAGAAAACAGAATATCTGGAGCCAGATCCAACTGTTGGCCGCTAAGGTCGGCGGCAAAGTCGACCAGGACGAGAACCTGCTGACTGAGATCTGCCATCTGGTGGAATATCCGACCGCTCTTCTGGGCGAAGTCGATGTCAAATATATGGTCCTGCCGGGAGAAGTCATCACCACGCCGATGAAGGAACATCAGCGTTATTTTCCGGTCAAGGCGGAAGACGGCAAGCTGCTGCCGTACTTTATTACGGTACGGAACGGCGACAGAACCTCACTCGATATCGTGAAAGAAGGTAATAAGAAAGTGCTCAAAGCCCGTTTGGAAGATGCCGCTTTCTATTACCGGGAAGATCTGAAAAGTCCGCTGCATACCCTGATTCCGAAACTGGACAGGGTTGTGTATCACGAGAAACTTGGTACTGTCGGACAAAGGGTCGCCCGTCTTCAGAAACTGGCTGTTGCGATTGCGAACGAAATGGGTCTCGATACAAAAGAAACAGAACTGGTTGACCGGACGGCCTATCTGGCTAAAGCAGATCTTGTGTCGCACATGGTTTACGATTTTCCTGAACTTCAGGGAATCATGGGTGCGTACTATGCCGGAAGCAATGGCGAAGCCCCGGCCGTTTGTGCTGGAATCCTTGAACATTACCGGCCGCGTCATGCCGGAGACGCGTTCCCTTCCTCTGTAACCGGGAAAGTGGTCAGTCTCGCTGATAAACTTGATGCGATCGTCGGTTCTTTCGGGATCGGCATCCAGCCGACCGGTTCGCAGGACCCCTATGCGCTAAGGCGTCAGGCGCTTGGAATTGTCGGACTGATGGTTCAAGACGAACTGGACCTGTCTCTTCTGCGGCTAATCGAAGAGTCCTACAGTATATTCACCGTGCAGGGAATCACGCTGGAACCGCTGGAGAAGATCAGACCGGCCCTTCTGGACTTCTTCGTCCAAAGGGTCCGCTACCTGCTCCAGGAATCCGGACTGCGCTATGATACGATTGACGCTGTCATGGCCCACGAAACAGAAAAGCCTGCTCATCTGATGAAAAAGGCCGTAGTACTCGCCCAAGTCAGGGATGAAGCTGACTTTGTCTCCTACAGCAACGCCTATGTCCGTTGCGTGAACCTCTGCAAGAAAGCAGCTGCCGCTGCATGGCAGGTTTCCGATTTACAAGTAAGCTCGGAGCTGGCGCTCGCCGAATGTTTGCACGAAAAAGCTCCACTGATTCGGACGGCTGTGAACGATGCGGATTTCAGGAAAGCCTACGCGTTTGCTACTGAGATCGTACCATTGATCGAAAAACTGTTTGAAGATGTCATGATCATGGTCGAAGATGAAGAGCTCAGAAATGCTCGTCTGGGATTGTTGAAGAGCTGTGTGGAAGCCCTGGGCTGTCTCGGAGACCTGACACTTCTTGCGTAGGTTCACCCTCGTTTTCAGAGGGATGACATTGATCGTCTGTATGTCTCTGTATGTCTGATTCTTCTGAGGGTTGATTTAGATTATTTCTGGAGGTATTTTGGATATTTTTCTAAAATGTATTTTTAATGTATTTTTTGTTTTTCTTTTTTAATGATAAGGCTTTCCTTTTTTTGAATATGTTATATAATATAGAAATATGACATACTATATCATTGGATTACCATCAATGTGCTACGATATTTGAGCTTTAGTTTCTATTTTCCGGAGGGTGAGAAAAATGCAGCTTTCCGAGCGCCAGGAGAAGATCCTCGAACTTGTGAAAAAATCCAGCCCGATGACGGGAGAACAAATAGCCAGTCAGCTGAATTTGAACAGGGCGACGTTAAGACCTGATCTGACAATTCTGACCATGGCGGGTGTATTGGAGGCGCGTCCCCGAGTCGGCTATTTTTATAATGGAAATGCGGGACCTTCACCTATCGCCCAAAGGTTCAGGCAGCTCAGAGTCGGTGATTTCAAATCAATTGCAGCTGCGGTCAAGGAGAGCGTCTCGATTTACGATGCAGTCGTATCCATGTTTACCAACAATGTCGGCAGCCTGATCGTGATTAATGATGAACGTGAGCTTAAGGGGATGGTTTCCCGCAAGGATATCCTGAAGGCTTCACTTGGCAATATGGATCTGCACGGGATGCCGATCAGTGTCATCATGACCAGGATGCCGAATATTATCATGGCTGCATCCGATGAATCCGTACTCGAGGCCGCCAGAAAGCTGGTACAGCACCAAATTGATACGCTTCCGGTCGTCGAAAGCTATATCAATGAGGGAGGTCGCGAAAGTTTTGAGGTAGTTGGCAGATTTACAAAGACCAATGTAACCAGCCTGTTTGTAGAACTGGGCCAGGATAAATTTCCAAATACCGCAAAGTGGTTTTAGAGGAGAAAGCGAGGGGGTGTTTTGGTGACCGATCAAATCCCGGTAATTTATGTAATTTCCGATGCGCTGGGAGAGACGGCAGAGTTTGTCAGCAGAGCGGCAGCAGCACAGTTTAACGGAATAAAGACAAAAATTCGCCGGGTGCCTTATGTTCTGGACGAAACGCATATTGATGACATCCTGGAAGAAGCGGTAGAGGAACAGGCAATTCTCGTTTACACGCTGGTCCTGACAAATTTGAGGCTCTACATAGAACGACGGGCCAAGGAAAAAAATCTGATCACCATCGATATTTTGAGTCCGCTGATTTCGGCATTGGCTGATAAAACCGGACTTGATCCCAAAAATATACCCAATGTTACGCACCGACTGGATGAACAGTACTTTCGGAAGGTAGAGGCTGTGGAGTTTGCAGTTAAATATGACGATGGCAAGGACCCGCGAGGACTGCTGTATGCTGATGTCGTCCTAATAGGCGTGTCCCGGACCTCAAAAACACCGCTAAGCATGTACCTTGCCCATAAAGGGATTAAGGCTGCGAATATCCCGCTGGTGCCGGAAGTGACACCGCCCCGGGAACTGTATGAAGTTCCCCGGAATAAAGTCTTCGGGTTGATCTTAAGCCCGGAAAAACTGAACCAAATACGCAGTGAACGGCTGAAAACGCTGGGACTTGGAGCATCTGCCGATTATGCCAATCTGAACAGGATTATGGAAGAGCTCGACTATGCCAAACAGATCATGAAAAAGATTGGCTGTGTAATCATAGATACCACCAATAAAGCGGTCGAAGAAACCGCAAGTGTGATTCTGCAGAAAGTAACAATAAACGGGGAGTTGAGAAAAGATGGTTGACAAAAAATATGTGTACTTGTTTCGTGAAGGCAGTGCCGACATGAAAAACCTTCTTGGAGGCAAGGGAGCAAACCTGGCTGAAATGACCAACATCGGACTGAATGTCCCGCAAGGCTTTACGATTACCACGGAAGCCTGCCTCGAATACTATGACTGCGGCGAGCAGCTGCCCGGAGGATTATGGGAACAGATCCTTCCCGCGATCCAGGATGTCGAGAGGGCAAGCGGCAAGAGATTTGGCGATCCCGAAAATCCGCTTCTGGTTTCGGTCCGTTCCGGTGCGAGGGTTTCCATGCCTGGGATGATGGATACAATCCTGAACCTCGGTTTGAACGAAGGAACAGCCAGCGGCGTCAGCAAGGCAACAGGCAATGAGAGATTTGCTTTTGACTGCTACAGACGCTTTATCCAGATGTTTGGCGATGTCGTACTTGGAATTGCCAGCCACAAATTTGAGAATATCTTGGAAGAAGTCAAAGAAAAGCAGGGTGTGACGTTCGATTCCGAGCTTTCTCCGGAAAGCCTGAAAGGACTTGTGGTCAAGTTTAAAGCGCTTGTTAAGCAGGAGACCGGTGTACCATTCCCTGATGATCCGTATGAACAGCTTAAGGAAGCGATCACCGCCGTTTTCAAATCCTGGAACAACCACCGGGCGATCGTGTACCGGAAAGCCAATGGTATTCCGGACAGCTACGGCACCGCCGTCAACGTCCAGTCGATGGTATTTGGCAACATGGGTAATGACTCCGGTACGGGCGTGGCCTTTACCCGGAACCCGTCAACCGGTGAAAAACACTTGTATGGGGAATATTTGATGAATGCCCAGGGTGAAGATGTCGTTGCAGGCATCCGTACACCACTTTCGATTGACAGCCTGCAAAATGACAATCCGGAAATTTACCGCCAATTCAGCGAGATCGCCAAGAATCTGGAAAACCATTATAAAAACATGCAGGATATCGAGTTCACGATTGAGAAAGGCAGACTCTACATACTCCAGACCCGTAACGGAAAATGTACGATTTCTGCTGCAATCCGCATTGCTGTTGAACTTTGTCAGGAAGGCCTCATCACCAAGGAAGAAGCAGTTGAGAGAATTGATCCGCATCAGCTGGAAAAACTGCTGCACCGCAGAATCGATGATGCCGCGAAGCTCGATGTTGTAGCGACAGGACTGCCTGCCTCACCGGGAGCAGCTTCCGGCAAGATTATCTTCAGTGCGGATGAAGCCGAAAAGCTTGGTCAGGCCGGAGAAAAAGTCATCCTCGTTGGTACGGAAACCACCCCGGACGATATTCACGGCATGCTTGCAGCCCAAGGGATTCTGACCAGCAGGGGAGGCATGACCAGCCACGCTGCTGTTGTAGCCAGACATATGGGCAAACCTGCAGTCTGCGGTTGTGATGCATTGAAAATTAACCTTGCCGACAAGATCTTTATGATTGGCGATGATGCTTATCCCGAAGGTACCGAGATTACGATCGACGGCGCAACAGGCAGGGTCATCAGAGGAACTGTTCCGATGAAGGATCCTGACTTAAGCGGTGAATTCCAAAAAATTCTGGAGTGGTCTGATGGAATCAGAAAGCTTCAGGTTATGGCCAATGCAGATAATCCGCCTGATGCTGCCAAAGCAAGAGAATTCGGCGCCCAGGGCATCGGACTTTGCCGGACGGAACACATGTTTATGGATCCTGCCCGTATCCCGATTGTCCAGAAGATGATTCTGGCTCAGACGCTTCCCGAAAGAGAAGCTGCCTTGGCTGAACTTCTGCCGATGCAGGAAGGCGATTTCTACGGCATTTTGAAGGCCATGCACGGACTGCCGGTGACGATCCGTCTGCTGGATCCGCCTCTCCATGAATTCCTGCCAAATGGCGAAGAACTTGCTCTCGAGATTCAGGAATTAAAACTCACGGCCAACCTGCAGGATGAAAAAGTCCAAAAGGAAATCAAGGATAAAGAGGTTCTGCTGAAGAAAGTCCGCGGTCTCCAGGAGATGAATCCGATGCTCGGGCATCGCGGCTGCCGTCTTGGAATCTCGTATCCGGAAATCTACGCGATGCAGTCCAGAGCTATTTTTAAAGCTGCAGCTAGACTCGTGAAAGAAGGAGTTGACGTGCGTCCGCATGTCAAGATCCCGCTTGTCATTCATCATAAAGAACTTGAAATTCTGCGCAAGCAAACCGAGGAAATCGCTCAGGAAATCATCAAAACCGAAGGCGTCAAGATCAACTACCAAATCGGAACGATGATCGAAGTGCCGAGAGCGGCGCTTACCGCAGACGAAATTGCACCGTTTGCCGAGTTCTTCTCGTTTGGAACCAATGACCTTACCCAGACTGTTTTAGGCTTCTCCCGTGACGACGCTGAAGGCAAATTCCTGCCCGACTATTTGAACCAGAATATCTTGGCCAATAACCCATTTGCAGTCTTAGACCGGGACGGCGTTGGCAGGATCATGAAGATCTGCGTCGATCTCGGACGTAAAGCAAATCCGGGCATCAAAATCGGAATCTGCGGTGAACACGGCGGAGATCCTTCCTCAATCGAATTTTGCCAGGAAATCAACCTGGACTATGTCTCCTGTTCACCCTTCCGCGTACCAATTGCCCGCCTAGGCGCTGCTCAGGCTGCCTTAAAGAATCGGGCTTAAGCGGCACTGCACGATATCAAAACCTAGACCAATGGGAATGACGTCATCAATAACATTGAGGCGTCATTTTTTTTTGTTTGGGTGGTTGTAGTTGTAGGCTGTATTGTGGTACCCAGACCTACCTACCCGAATATTGAGAGGTCTTGTCACTATAATGTCTTTACGTAATGTGGTAAGCAATCAGCCCCAGAGCGCAGTTAACTGACAATTTAACGTGAAAGATGACTTTTGCAGTATTTTGTAAATATTTTATTTTATGATACAATTTAATACTTTAAGCAGGATTTTTAAACTTAATGTTGAATTAAACAGTTAAAGAATTGAAAGAACGTCTGAAGGTTTTTTGTGAAAAATAAAAGACGAAGTACAAAGTCTTAGCTTATTCCGCCAGAAAGTGGCGGAATTGTGGCCTCAGGTGCTATTTCTTTTGTTTTCGCGTCTGATCCCTTTTGATTCTTGTGAAGAAGGTGGTTGTAGATGTCCCAGTCGATCAGGTTAAGAACGGAGGAACATGAATTTCAGCGGCTCTCGCCTCTGGCAGCGAAAAGTGCCGAAGCAAGGAGAACGAGAGAAGAAGTCGAATGCAGCGTTCGAACCAGGTTTCAACGAGACAGGGACAGGATTTTGCACAGCAAGCCTTTTCGCCGTCTGAAACACAAAACGCAGGTCTATATTGCTCCTGTCGGAGATCACTATCGAACCAGGATGACGCACAGCCTGGAAGTCGCACAGATCTGCCGGACTATCGGCCGGGCGCTGAGCTTAAACGAAGATCTGATTGAGGCAATTTCCCTGGGTCACGATGTCGGTCATACACCTTTTGGACACGTCGGAGAAGAAACGCTGGCCTCCCTGATCGGCCATTTTGAACACAATGAACAGTCGGTCAGAATCTACACTGTCCTTACCGGAAACGGCGAGGGCCTAAACCTCACGGAGCAGGTTCTGGACGGAATTCTACACCATACCGGTCCTGGGATGCCCAATACATTGGAGGGGCAGATTGTAAGGATTGGAGACAGGATTGCCTATCTCTGCCACGATTTTGACGATGCTTTGCGCGCTGAGATTCTGTCCGTGAACGACCTTCCGGCCACGATCAGAAAAGAGATCGGCTCCAGCACCAGCGAAATGATCACGACCATGGTCCTCGATATGATTCAGGCTTCCGAAGGCAAGGACACGATTTGTCAGTCCGCAGAAATCTCCGCAATCATGAAAGAATTCCGCGACTTCATGTTTGAGAGAGTATACTACAGCAGCTCACTGCAGGAGGAACGAAGCAAAAGCCGATTGATTTTGGGAATTCTTTTCGATTACTACCTGCATCACCCGGAAATTCTGCCTGAAGATTATCTGAGATGGACAGGGGGAGATCTGAAACAAGCCATCACTGACTATGTTGCGGGTCTGACAGACAACTATGCCATCAGCATCTTCAAACATCTTTTTATTCCTAAAGAGTAGCAGGGAGATAAAGTACTAAACAAAAAGTGCAAAAAATTGTCTCAAAATAAGAAGGAAAAATAAAAAGTTTATCGAAAAAGATAAAGACTTGTCAGAAAAACGTAAATCCATGAAGGGCGTGCTGGTATGGATTATAAAATATCTGAGGATTTTATCGAAGAAGTACGCCGCCAAGCTGACATTGTTGAAATTATCTCTGAACATGTGGTGCTGAAACGTACGGGCAAAAACTATCAAGGGCTTTGTCCGTTTCATTCTGAAAAGACACCGAGTTTCAATGTAAATCCCGATCGTCAGATGTTCTACTGTTTTGGCTGCCACACCGGCGGAAATGTTTTTTCTTTCCTGATGAAGAAAGAAGGCTTAGCCTTCATCGAAGCTTTGAAGAAGGTAGCCGGGAAGTATGGGATGGCGCTGCCGGAAAGAGAGCTTTCTTCGGAGGAAAGGAAGAACGAAGCCCAGCGCAGCCGCTGGCGGGAGATTCATGAGTGGGCTGCCTGCTACTACCACGACGTGCTTCTGCATCGTCCCGAAGGACAGGATGGACTGGCTTACTTTGAACACAGAGGGATTGGCCCCGAAGTCATCCGGGATTTCCGTCTTGGGTTTGCGCCGGACAGGTGGGATGGCTTGATCAGGGAGCTTGCAGACAAAGGAGTCGCACCGGAAGAACTGGCTGAATTCGGGCTCGCTGTCCGTAGGGAAACCAGTGAGCAGGAAATCAGTTATTACGACAGGTTCCGCAACAGGGTGATTTATACTATCCTCGATGTCAAAGGGGCTCCGATTGCTTTTGGCGGAAGGGTGCTCGATGATTCTACACCTAAATATCTGAATTCACCGGAAACAAAATTTTTTCATAAAGGACGCAATCTTTACGGCATTCATCTGGCTTCCCGGGGAATCAGGGAGGCAGGGTATTCTTTACTCCTTGAAGGGTATATGGATACAATCGCAGCGCAGAGAGCAGGCTTCACAAATGCTGTCGCCTCACTCGGAACCGCCCTGACTAAGGATCAGTCCAGGCTGCTTAAAAAATATTCAGGCAAGATCGTAATCGGCTATGACTCGGATAAGGCAGGGATTCAGGCAGCCCTGCGCGCCGGTGAGATCCTTCTTGATGAAGGCCTGAACATTCAGGTGCTGCTGCTCGAGGATGCCAAGGATCCTGATGAATTCCTGAAAAAGCACACCGTCGCTGAATTCCGCAAGAAACTCGAAAATACCATTACTTTCATCGAGTTTAAATATAAAATGCTGATCCGGGACACCCCCCTGCGGACCATACCGGATAAAGCAGAGCTGATCAGAAAGCTTGCTCCCGATATCCTTAAAGTTTCAAGCGTAGTTGAGAAAGAAGGATATGAAAGATATCTAAGTCTGGAGCTCGGTCTCACGCTCGAAGCAGTTCAGCACGAGATCGACAGCTTGACGAAGAAAACCAGAGGAAACAGGGGTAATTCCGAAATTTTTTCGCAACAACAGGATATTTCTGTAAAAAAAAGAAATACTATAGAAGGGACGGACATTGACAGTTCTAACGAATCTTATGTCCATTTAGGAGTTTTCCGGGCCGAACAGACCATTCTCAGAATCATCCTGGAGAATCCCAATTATAAAAATCAAGTAGCCGACAACCTGGATAAGGAATTTTGGAGGCTGCAGGAACATAGATATATCTTCGAGAATTTCCCGGAAAACAGTTTGAATCTTATCAATGATGACAGCTGGTATGAGAAGGTTCAAAGGCGTCTTGCCGAAATATATGAATTGTCCATCGATTTCGATAAAGCCGATATGCTCCTTAAGGACTGCATTGCTTTGATTAAGGAGACAAAGAAGAAAGAGACGATCGAAGATTTGCAGGCCAAAATGATTTTGCTGGAAAAAACTGGAGATATGACTGGGGCGCTTGTCCTGCTCCAGGAGATAGGAGAGCGGTTGAAACGTGGCGAGAAATAATAAGAAACAATTTGTTGCGAATTATCCGCTGGAAGGGGAGAATTCCGTGACCGTAGATGAAATGAAAAAGGAAAATGTCTCGACTTTAATTGAGCTGGGCAAAACCAAGGGTAATCTTACCTATGATGAGATTGCCAATGCTTTGCAGAAGGTCGACCTTTCTGAGGACCAGATTGAGGAGATCTATGACCAGCTGAGCGGGCTCGGTATTGATGTTGTTGACGACAGCGTCGAAGTGGTTATCGACAAAGAAACAAAAGATCTTGCCGACGAGATCGCTAATGAAACAGACATTGACCTTTCCATTCCTGAAGGTGTGGGGATCGACGATCCCGTCAGGATGTACCTGAAGGAGATCGGCCGGGTTCCTTTGCTGACAGCGGAAGATGAGATTGAACTGGCTCTCAAGATGGAGGCCGGGGATGAAATGGCCAAGCGCCGTCTGGCGGAAGCAAACCTGCGTCTGGTGGTCAGTATTGCCAAGCGCTATGTGGGCCGCGGCATGCTTTTCCTGGACCTGATCCAAGAGGGCAATCTTGGTCTGATTAAAGCTGTGGAAAAATTTGATTACCGCAAAGGCTTTAAATTCAGTACGTATGCAACCTGGTGGATCAGACAGGCCATCACGCGCGCGATCGCCGACCAGGCCAGAACGATCCGCATACCGGTTCATATGGTCGAAACGATTAATAAACTGATCCGGGTCAACAGACAGCTCCTGCAGGAACTGGGCCGCGATCCAACCCCGGATGAAACAGCCAAGGTCATGGAGATACCGGAAGAACGTGTGCGGGAGATCTTAAAGATCGCTCAGGAACCTGTTTCTTTGGAAACACCGATCGGGGAAGAGGAAGATTCCCACCTCGGAGATTTTATTCCCGACGAGGATGCTCCGGCTCCCTCTGAAGCCGCGTCATTCATCCTGCTCAAGGAACAGCTTGAAGAGGTCCTTGAGACGCTCACCCCAAGAGAAGAGAAAGTCCTCAGACTGCGTTTCGGACTCGATGACGGACGCACCAGGACTTTGGAGGAAGTCGGCCAGGAATTCGGCGTAACCAGAGAAAGAATCAGGCAGATCGAGGCCAAGGCGCTGCGCAAGCTCCGCCATCCAAGCCGCAGCAAAAAATTGAAGGATTATTTAGACTAAAAATCAGGATTTTCTTAAAAAATTCTTGTTATGCTAAAGACAATAAATAAGACTAAAAAGGATTAAGAAAAGTTGAGATGAATCCAGATAACGCAAGATAAAATTGATAAAACATGCTTGACCATCGCGCAATAATTCCGTATAATAAACGTCGCAGGCTTTCCTCGATAGCTCAACGGTAGAGCAATCGGCTGTTAACCGATAGGTTGCTGGTTCGAATCCAGCTCGGGGAGCCATATTTTTTGGGCCTATAGCTCAGCGGTAGAGCGGCCGGCTCATAACCGGTTGGTCCCTGGTTCGATCCCAGGTGGGCCCACCACCAAAAATAATGAATTTGAAATCAAAAACAAAACTCTGGTGCAAGCCGGAGTTTATTGTTATAGGGATGATAACATTGAGGAATACAATGGTTTCAGAACAGCAAGATAATAAACTGGAAAATAAAACGGCCATAAAGCTTGGCTCCCGCCTGGAGACAATTGCGTCACTGGTGCCCGCCGGCGCCAGAATCGGGGATATCGGTACGGACCACGCCTATCTGCCTGTCTATCTGGTACAGGCCGGAGTGATTTGCCAGGCTGTCGGGGTAGATGTCCACAGAGGGCCTTATGAATCTGCTGTCGAAAATGTTAAAGCCTATGGATTACAGGACAACATCCAGATCCGGCACGGAGACGGACTGATTCCGCTGGAGTCGGGAGAAGTCGATACATTGGTCATTGCCGGTATGGGCGGCGTGACGATCCTCGAAATACTCGCCACGAAGCCGGACGTACTGCAGAGTGTTCAGACATTGATCCTTCAGCCGCAGGGCGCAGAAAACAGGGTCAGATTCGAACTGCTTTCTGAGGGTTGGAGGCTGAGCGAAGAATGTCTGACAGAAGAAGACGGCAGGCTGTATACCGTCATTTGCCTGTCCCGCTCAGAAGGTCTGGATAGAGAGGAAGTCGAACAGCGGATGAAGCAGGTCATTCAGGATATTGCCGCGGACTGTACCGGAGTGCCTGCGTTGGAAGCAGCAAAGGATCTGGAACAGACGCTGCGTAATTTCATCTGGCAGCTCGGACCGCTGATCATCGAACGCAAAGAACCCCGGTTAAACGACATCATTGCCGACACCACGAGCAATCTCAGAAGAGTCGTTCTGGAAATGATGCGCACAAACAGGGCTGCAGTTTCCCAGAGAGCAGAACAGATGAGGCAGGAAATCGCCATGATGGAGGTAATAAAAAGATGGCTGTATCAGTAGGCCAGGTTGAACAACTCATCGAAAAGATAGCGCCGCGTTCCTGGGCAGAAGACTGGGACAATCCCGGACTCCTGGTCGGCAGCAGCGCCCAGCGCGTCAATAAGATTTTACTGACGCTGGACGGAACCATGGAAGCCGTCGAAGAAGCTGTTTCGGAAAAAGCTGAACTGATTGTTTCCCACCACCCGCTGCTGTTTAAACCGCTGAAGAATCTCCGTATGGACAACCAGGCGGCCTTGGCCCCCCTATCGCTTTTCCGCAATGGGATCTCATATTATGCTGCCCACACGAATCTGGATCAGTCGTATTTGTCATCGAGCCTGACGTTTGCGGAAATGCTCGGACTGCAGAAAAAAGAGTTCCTGGAAACCACCTCTGCTGAGAAACTGATTAAGATCGTCACTTTTGTTCCGGAAGAACACGTCGAGACCATCCGGAAGGCTCTGACCGCCGAAGGCGTCGGCAGTGGAATTACCGATGGCGAGCACAGTGATGCCTACAGCGAATGTTTCTTCCAGACAAACGGTGAAGGCATGTTCCGGGCGCTGGACGGAGCCGAGCCAACTATAGGAAAAGTTGGAGAGCTGACCAGAGTACCCGAGATCCGGCTCGAGAGCATTGTCGAAGAGCGCAGCCTTGGCAGGGCGATTAAGGCTTTGCATAAGGCACATCCGTATGAAGAACCCGCTTACGACCTGATACCACTCCGAAATACCGGGAAACCCAGAGGATACGGGGTGATCGGAACATTACTGAAACCTGTCAGACTAGCCGATTTGTGGGAAGGATTTCTGAAGCAGCTTACGGAGAAGTATGGCCATGACTGTTCTTCAGTGCGATTGGCAGGAGATCCTGACAGAAAGATCAAAAAAATTGCCATTTTAAATGGCAGCGGAAGCAGTTTTGTGGCGAAGGCTGCCTTTAAGGGTGCTGATTTATATATCACAGGAGAGATCGGCTACCATAACGTGCTGGATTGTCTCGAATCAGGTATGGCCGTCGGTGAGCTCGGGCATTTTCTTAGCGAAATCCCAATGATCCATGCACTTTACGATTATATTAGAGCCGATCGAACAATGGATGACGTAGAAGTGGTTATCAGCGCGGCGAGCAAAATACCGTGGTTGAAGCGTTGATAAAGTTATCAACATGACTGAATTGTCTGAAAGATAAATCTATAGTTGGTTCCAATAGCGTCCTGGTTATTTTTGGGCGGATGATCATAAGAACTCAAAAGTTATGCACAATTTGTTCACAACTTGTGCATAACTAAGAATTAAAATAATTACAAAATTATAGGGAAAATTTGATTATAGTGTTATAAATTGTAGCTTGAATTTTGTTTTTGGAATGATATACTGTGATTACGCCGTAATTTGTCGAAGCAACTAATGTCGAAACAAATCATTGAATTCCTGATATACGCTATATGAAATAGGCAACAAATTGATTACGGCGATTTACTTTAGATACGCTTAAGAATTATTTGACCAAACACAAATAATCTAGTAAGATTGGATAGCGAAGTCAACCGGATGGTCGCGGGGACAAGTGCCGAAAGGTCGTCTCTGAGGAAAGTCCGAGCTCCACAGGGCAGGGTGCCGGGTAACGCCCGGCGGGGGGAGAATCCCTTTGAGGAAAGTGCAACAGAGATATACCGCCGCTGCCAAGCGGTAAGGGTGGAAAGGTGAGGTAAGAGCTCACCGGCAGTCAGGTAACTGGCTGGCCCTGCAAACCCCACCTGGAGCAAGACCAAATAGAGGAACGATGGAGCTGCCCGCTCTGTTCCCGGGTAAGGTCGCTTGAGACTGTCGGTAACGGCAGTCCTAGATAGATGATCATCACCTCGCAAGAGGTACAGAACTCGGCTTACAGGTTGACTTCCGCTATATTTCCGGGTAACATCTTTCAATTAAACGAATTTTGGGCTGGTTGCCCTGTCTTATAACTTGGTCTGGGACCAAGTTTTTTTATTTGTCAAAAAGGCTATAAGGATATAGAAATTTTCAGCTGCAATTTAGTATTTTTCCTTGTTCCTTTCTGTGGACCTTCGGAATACGCCGAAAAAGATGTGGCAACCATCGCCTTGGACAATATGCCCGCCGCTTATCACAAAGGAAGAAAGATTGCCATACATCGGATATCGTACCAAAAGAAAGATCCGATCATCAACGCCCACCAATACCGATTGATATTATTTACCAATAGACATAAATTTACATCGGTGTTGACAGGTGATATCTTTTTTTTAACTCATGTCTCCATTATAACTTAGTTTTTTAAAATTTGTGTTTGACTCATTGGGGTCATTATACACAGCCCCGTCCACTGGAACTTGCAACGGTGTTTCCGTTTAAATACATATTAGTATTAATTTGACAGTTATATAGCAAATATTATATAGTATTTACGATATCATAAAAATAACGTCATAAAAATAAAGGAAAAGGAGTATAAGCATTTATGAAAAGTGAATAAAATTATATAATATAAAAAGACTCGCATCAGTAAATATGAAATTAGTTAGTTTAGTTTTAAAAAACAGAAAGGGGAGTATGGTATCGCGTTTTTCAATATATGGATATCATACAAAGTATTTCTATGATACAAAAAAGGAAAATATTTACGTCGGTTGCGGTTGGTCTTGGAGTATTGTCTTTGGCTGTACTATTATTTGTAAATGTTAATAGAGCTTATTCAGACAGCGTTAATTCTCAAGAAGAATCTGCATTTGAAAATTTAGCAGTAGAAACTTTAAAAATAGACACAAATAAGGCTAAGCCTGTATATATGAGAGAAATATATGACGATAATGTTTCTGAATTGAATTCTGATTTAAGAAATAAATGTCAAGATGCTCTTAAATCTTTAACGAAAGATGGGACTCACAAAATAGGTGACTTCATGCCAGTATTTTTCATCGAAGGAAATGATAAAGTATCAATAGCAATTAAACATGATGACGGAACCTTAACTCTTGATGAATTTGATATATCAAAACATGACCCAATTAAATTAAATCATATAGCCAGAGAGGTGAAATAATGAATGGAAAAAAATTAAAAATTACCGTATTAATATTGGCATTTTGCCTTTTATGTTCCAATGCTGCATTTGCTTGGAATATGGCCTGTGATTCTGAACTCAGTAGCGGTATAATAAATATTGGAGGTTATTCTGTCACTAGTACTGACATAGTATGCGATGAAGTTGAAGCATATAGTGAACTTTATCGTAACTATACTCTTGTAGATTATGATTTTGTATTGAATTACGACGTTACTTGGGCACAAACCGAGGTTTCTGTCGGTAACCCGCTTGGAATACAGCATTTTGCGATTTATGGAGATCATCGATCCAAGGATGGTCAAGTGGAATATAATGATAGTAGTTATAGTATGAGAGACATTTAACTCTTAAAGGTAGAACAGACCGGGGATGATTGTGAATTAAAGAATTAATTATAAATATAATAATTTACAATTGGGCATACAAATAATTTTTTTACTCCCGCGCAGGATAGGGCAACGCTGGGGAGCGACCTCAGCGGCGCGTGAGGTTTTGCAGGGCGGTGTATTCATTCATGAAGCACCGCTTTTTTACGGCCCTGGAAAACCAAGCGATAAACCCAGGGGGTTCGGGGGCAGCAATGTCGTCAACTTAAGAACTTATATTACACTTTTTCCCCTAAATTTAGGATGCCTTATGCAAGGCAAGCTGGAAGGCTGAGGTTAAAAACAGAAGATGATATTGCCGATCTAGTGAAACAAGTCAGAAAAGAAATGTGGTAAACCACTTATTTCAATAACCGTAGAATTTGCAAGCGCTTGCAAATTCTACAAATTGAGAAATTTTGCCGCATCGAAGGTATAATTTTTTCGCAACAAAGGTTTACAGCAAAAGGATTGACAAATAGGTAACATGTTACATATACTAAAAAAGTAACATGTTACCTATTTATATGGAGGCAGTCAAGAACGATCTGGAGGTGTATCAGATGGACGAAATGAAAAAGCAGGCCAATATCTTCGGAATGATCTTTGTTTTAGCTAACAGGCTACAAGTACTTGGGGATGCTTTTGATCAGAATATTACCATTAAGCAGTGGCTTTTTTTAGTCAGTGTAGCCCGTTTTGAAGAACCGCCGACTGTTAGCGAAGCAGCTGATTATATCGGTTATTCCAGGCAGAATGCCAAACGTCTGGCAGCGACGCTCGAAGAAAGCGGATTTATAACCATCTCCAAAGACAAAAATGATGCCAGAGCTTTGAGAATTGCACTCACCCCCAAATTTAACACCTATTTTGGCGAACGGAGACACAGGGAATTAGCATTCATGCAGAAGCTTTTTAACGGATTTGACCCTGAATCAACAGATGGATTTTACCAAGGGCTAGTCAAGATCGGTCGCAATATCGAAATGATGGAGAATGAAAATGAAAAGATTAAGGAGTAAAAAAATGATAACGTTAGGTGTTGTTACAGGTATTCTTGCAGCGATTATTTTGCTGGCCGTCGTTTACTTTATCCAACCTTATTCGTCTTTAAAATCAGACTTTAATAAGACGGCTGCCCAGCTTATTTCCGAGACCCGACCGGAAACAGAAATGT
The DNA here is from genome assembly GCF_030063005.1 of Dehalobacter sp. NCBI lineage: Bacteria > Bacillati > Bacillota > Clostridia > Eubacteriales > Desulfitobacteriaceae > Dehalobacter > Dehalobacter sp. Next base: position 16,353 of record NZ_JAPDHR010000039.1, on the reverse strand, counting down.
TTTCGCAGCAGGATATCGCCCATCTGCCTGAGCCTGTACAAAAATATTTTAATCACTGCGGCTATATCGGTACTTCCAAAATGTCCTGGATGAAAACCGAATTTAAAGATGTACCTTTCTCCACCGGCGTGGATAAGGCAACGCTTACCATTGACTATACGCAGTACAACTTTGTTGAAACGCCGAACCGCTTGGCTTTCATTGACAGTGCGATGTACGGAATACCTTTTCAGGGCTTCGACAGCTACAATCAGGGCGTGGGCTCCATGAAAGGCGTGATCGCCAAAGCCTTTACGCTGTTTGACCAAAAAGGTGTCGAAATGGATAAGGCCTGTCTGGTAACGGTTCTCGCAGAGAGTTTGTATGTACCGAACATTGCCTTACAAGACTACATCACTTGGGAAGCGATTGACGATACGCATGCCAAAGCGTCGATTACTTCCTTCGGTATAAGTGCGAGCGGCATCTTTACCTTCAATGAAGTGGGAAAAATGTTTGAATTTACCACCAATGACCGAATGGCTGTAGGTTTTGACGGCAGTAAGCAAAGCATCCCCTGGTCGGCGGTATATGAAGGTTATGAGAGGAATGAGAACGGCATTTTCAAACCGACCATTTTAAAGGCAGTCTGGCATTATCCGGAAGGTGACCTGACATATTTCAACGGAAAAATTTCTTCTTAATCAAGGTAAATTAAACGGTTATAAAAAGAAAAGCCCTCATATAAAATTAAGAAAATAAATAAATTTAGAGAAAATATTTATCGTTTAGCTTCAAGCCGTTCTAGTCTTTCAGAAACACGTTGATTGGTTTCGATCTGACTCTCGCGGAAATCGAATAAAGCATTGACTTTTCCAGAAAGATCATGCTCCACACGCGCTTGGCTTTGGCGCATATGGATGATGTCCCCCTTAATCGTTTGTATGTCCTGCTGCATCAGCTCTTGGCTAACAGCAATTGTATCTATACTCGTCCAGATTTGCTGCTGGCCTGCCTTGAGCTCTTGCTGATTAGAGTGAAGTTTCTGCTGGCCTGCCTTGAGCTCTTGCTGATTAGAGTGAAGTTTCTGCTGGCGCCTGCCTTGAGCTCTTGCTGATTAGAGTGAAGTTTCTGCTGACTTGCCTTGAGCTCTTGCTGATTAGAGTGAAGTTTCTGCTGACTTGCCTTGAGCTCTTGTTGATCAGAGTGAAGCTGCTGCTGACCGGTCTTGAGCTGTTGCTGATCAAAGTGAAGTTGCTGCAGCCCTTCTTCAAACCGATCCTGCCGGTTATCAAGTCGTTCCATTCTTTTCCCAAGAGAACCCAATTGATCCAGTACCAGTTCCTGAAATTGATCGTTATCCATCTGGTTTACCCCCTTTCAGTTGAGGTTACTTCCTACTGTCCTTATTATACCATATAATGGATGATATGAGAACGTATGTTTGCTTGAAGTATTTTTGTTTTTGCCTTTGGACAAAGATATAAGTATATTTTATAGTGTTTCTAGTGTAATGGAAATGGTCTGGATGACCAATTTATGTTGGCAACAGCATTGTCTAGGACAAATTTTATAATCGAGTACCTTCAGGCTGGCTTTTTAGATTACCTGACTGAAGATCAAAAACTTTTTATTTTGAAAATGGCACAAAAAAAACCGCCGATGAGCGGTTTTGTTTCTCCCAAAAGTTATACCTGAGGTCTATAGATCTCTTGTTTAACTGTTGAAATTTAAATTATCTAGATCAAACGTACATTCATATTCACGGTTGGATGATCTTCAACGGAATCTTGGATGAGATTATTACTATAGGATTTTTGGGATTTTTGGTGTTTTAGATACTGAGCATAGTGTTGCAGCCATAAGGCATGAAATTCCTTATCAATCTTAAAGTCTATGAGCTTATCTAATAAATCTGAATTCAGGTTTTCTTCTACTAAGTCAGCGTATATTTCCAACATCTGATTTTCTAAGGCAAACCCAATCTTACAGATATTTTCCTGCCCGGCTAATTCAATCGCCTCCCCGATAATGCTCCCGGCAATGTCAGCAATACTTGCTGTGATTAGCGGGATGTCTATGTTATGTTCACGAAAAAGCTCAGTAAAAAATTCAGCATGCTTTTTATCAGCTTCGACGATTTTGAATAGAGCTTTGTTAAATATCGGATCGTCGCTTTCAGACAATTGGGACTGATAATAATGGATCTGAAGGTTCTCCAGCTCGTAGATCCTTTTTAATTTTGCTGTTCGTTTTTCATCCATTTTAAATCTCCTATAGAAGAGTAAGTATTCATTAGTTTTCTCTGGTTTTGTAAAAATTATTTGCCAACGATCTCTCAAATTGCATGCCGAGAATAATGGTACTATCTCAAAGATCAGATCAAATCGATTTCACTAAGCAAGAAATGTTGGATACTGCGATAAAATTTATTGCTTGGTTGGCAGAATAACAAAAAATTGGTATTGATACATGCGGTAATAAGTGGTATGTTTTTTATGGCACAAAATCAAAATGGGGTGAATGTATTGGTTGAAAAAAAGAGAAAGAAGAAAAAACTGAAAAAAGTTTTTATGATCATAGCACTGGTAATCGCAGGCATTGTTGCCGGGACGGCAGCATTTGCCTTCTATTTCGCTAAAGGAGGCAATCTGCCCGGCGACAGTGTGAATTTGAACAATCGGGTCAGTATTCTTTTGATCGGGACGGATAAAAGGCCAGGGGCAAGTTCTTACAATTCGGACTCGATCATTGTAGCCAGCTTTGACCCGAAGACGAAACTTATTTCCTTACTGTCCATTCCGAGAGACACCCGGGTAACACTCCCCGGATCAAAAAGCTATTGTAAGATCAATGCCGTTCCCATGTTAAAAGGGATTCCGGAGCTGGAAAAACAGGTTACCGAACTGACCGGTATTGAGCTGGATGGGTATGTCCTGACGAATTTTAATGGGTTCAAGGATATGATCGATACGCTGGACGGGATCACCATTGACGTGGAAAAAGACATGAAATATGAGACCGGGGATAAAGAGGACGGCTATATCAACCTAAAAGCCGGGGTACAGGAATTAGACGGGACAAAAGCGCTCCAATATGCCCGTTTCCGTCATGACGCAACCGCCGATATCGGGAGAACCGCCAGGCAGCAGAAAGTACTGACCGCTGTGGGTAAAAAAATGCTTCAGCCTGCCACCCTATTAAAATTGCCCGAGCTGATTCCGGAATTAATGAAGGCTGTGGAAACAGACTTGTCTCTGAAAGATCTCCTAAAACTCGCCGGGGCGGCCAAGTCCTTTGAAGATGCAACGATCGTGACCCAAACACTGCCCGGCGATGCAATTAATCTTGATGGGTTAAGCTACTGGGAGGTAAACAGAGACGCAGCCAAAGAAGTCGCTCAGAACCTTCTTTTAGGTAAAACCACTGATAAAGTCTGGGACAGCACGGTCCTTGCCTCCTTGGATCCGGAAGTTAAAGCCCACCTTGCGGCCCCGTCTACGGCAGCTGCGATCGATATACCGGAAATATCCGGCGTAACTGCACCTGAACCGGGGGCGATACCCGTGACAACGATCCAAACGGAGCAGTATTCAGGAACAATCACCTGGTCGCCTGCTGACAGTACCTTTGTTGACGGCCAGGAATACACGGCGACGATTACGCTTGTTCCTAAAGCAGGGTATACCTTAAAAGGCGTCGGTGCGAACTTCTTCACCGTACCGGGAGCAGCAGCGCATAATGCTGCAGGATCCGGGGTCATTACGGCAGTGTTCAAGGCGTTACCACCTATAACGTCAGCAGCCACCATCGACATTTCGGAAATAGCCGGGGTTACACCGCCTGCACCGGGAGCGGCACCTGTGACAGCGACCACCGAAACGGAGCAGTATACCGGGTCGGTCACCTGGACGCCGGCCGACGCCCCCTTTGTGGAAGGCCAGCAATACACAGCGACCATCACGCTGGTTCCGAAAGAAGGATATACATTGGAAGGCATTAGCGCAAACTATTTCACAGTGCCGGGTGCAACAGCGACAAACGCGGCCGGATCGGGGGTCATAACAGCGGTATTTCTACTATGATGCCGTATACCAATACCGTATTAACCAGCCGGGGTTGTCCAACAAAACTGCCTTTGAAGTCAGGCTGAAGAGATCCTGATTTCAAAGGCAGAATACTGCGTACGGCGGAACGGTTTTGGTCAAGTTTTGTTTATAATGGCAATTCGGGGGAACGCAGCCTTTTGTCCGCTGCTGTTCTGAGTTACCGGGAAAATGGAGGTTATATTCATTTTTATATTAGCAGTAAATTTTCGCAAAACAAAATATTCGTAGTTGCATCAACATTTTCCTTCTGGTATAATTGCGTTATCGTAAATCAAAGGGGAGTAGCTGGATAATAAAGTCGTCAAGACGGATTTCGATCCCGGCTTTATTGCAATTGACTGATTGTAAGCGAGACCTTTGCCCTTGGGGGTGAAGGTTTTTTTATTTATATTTAAATATGATATGAATGAAGTCAGGTGAAAAATATGTTCGGTTATGTCGTCGCCAATATCGATAAGCTAACTGCCGAAGAAAAACTACACTATCGGTCGTGCTACTGCGGTTTATGCCAGACGCTGGGAGACCGTCACGGCACCCTTAGCCGTATCACACTAAACTATGACATGACTTTCCTCGTACTGTTCCTTTCCGCGCTTTATCAGAAAGATACCACCATTCAAACCGGGCGATGCATCATGCATCCCCGCAAACCTCACTGCTATTGGCATAACGAGATCTCAGATTATACCGCCGATATGAGTATTGTCCTGACTTATTTCAAATTTCTCGATGATTGGAAGGACGAACGGAAGATCCTGTCGCTGGGTGAAGCCAAGCTGTTCGAAAAGAAATACAGGCAGGCTGCCATCCGCCATCCCAGGCAATGTGCTGTCATCAGTGAGTGCTTGAACACCCTTTCCGACATAGAAAAATCAGGGGAACTGAAACCGGATATTCCTGCAGGTTGTTTCGGCAGACTCATGGGCGAAGTCTTCGTTTTCCAAGAAGATGACGATGCCCAAGATTTACGTAACTTTGGAGAATCGCTTGGCAAATTCATTTACATTATGGATGCCTGTCTTGATCTCAAAATGGACATCCAAAAGGAATGCTATAATCCGCTGACTGCGTTGTCAACAGATCATTTTCCGCAAATATTAAATCTGCTTATGGCCGACTGTATGGAAAAATACCGGCAACTGCCAATCAAACGCGATCAAAACCTTATTGAAAACATTCTCTATTCAGGCGTTTGGACAAGGTATGAAGCAGCGAAAAGAAAGTAAAGGGGAGATAAGAAAGAATGATATCCGATCCTTATCAAGTACTTGGTGTTCCTCAGACGGCTGCGGATGATGAAATAAAAAAGGCCTATCGCAAACTGGCCAAAAAATACCACCCGGACCTGAACCCCGGCAATGCGGAAGCGGCTAAAAAAATGAGTGAAATCAATGCCGCTTACGAACAGATCAAAAGCGGAAACCCCTACCCAAACACCTATTACAACGGGAGCAACGCTTCCCGAGAATATGCTTCCTCAGCGTATGATTCGGTAAAACACTATATCAATTTGGGCTATTTTCGCGAGGCGTTGAATATTCTGGCCAGGATGAGTGACCGAAGTGCCGAATGGTACTATTGCAGTGCTGTTGCCAATGCCGGTATCGGCAACATCATCACTGCGCTGAACCACGCCGAAACAGCCGTACGCATGAATCCCGGCAATCCGGAATACCAACGCATCTTGAATATGCTGCAACGCGGCGGACACGTTTATCAGCAACAAAGACGCGGCTTCGGCATGCCGAATGACACGCTGGACAAACTCTGTTTTGGCTTATGTATCGCGGACCTTTGCTGTCCGTTCTGTTGATGAAAATAGCGTAAGGAGTGTGGGCAATGGGTAATTTGAAAAATAAGCTGACACGTTTGATGATTGGCCGGTACGGCATTGATCAGTTGTATTATGCTTTACTTGGGGTCTGGTTTGTATTACTGATCGCCAATACGTTTATCCGTTCAGGAATCATCAGTATTTTGATGGGGGCTGTTCTGGCTGGAATGATCTTCAGAACCTTATCCCGGAACATCTATAAAAGACGCCAGGAAAACGATAAATTCATGAAAATGTGGAATAGGATTAAGGCTGAAGGTTCTTTGACGATGCGCCGAATCAAAGAAATTAAAACCCACCGTTTCCGCAAATGCCCGCACTGTAAAAGAGTACTTCGGCTGCCGCGGCGAAAAGGCAAACATACAGTAAAGTGCCCTTGCTGCCATCATGAATTCGAGCTCTGTATCCGCTTATAACTAAGAACAAATAAATTTGATCATCGTAGTACTTCATAAACAGTAAGAACTAAAAAGAATAACCTTGGAACTTTCAAGTCATTCCAAGGTTATTTTTTTTGGTTAATATTTTGCTTTGATGATCTGTTTAATATTTTTTTCCATAGAAGAACGAGTAAATCAAACTGCAAGTGGGTTACAAAGCTGCATTTTGTTTTCGTTACAAAGACCGCGTTTTGATTTACAAAATGGCATCTCGCCTTTCAATTAAGTTTTCAATTTAGTCGTTTGAGTTTATCTATAAACAACATAAATATATTGATAAATGATAAATTAATATTGACTTACAATAATATACCATTTACAATAGAACCAAAATAGATAGAAAGGGTATGATACAATGTGGAATCCAAGTAAGTCCGTAAGACTATCTTCCATTTGTACCAAGATCGCCATTGTCCTGGTCATATGTGCAGCTTTTGCTATGCCGAATTTAATCCCTACATATGTAAACTATACAGGAAAAGATCCTGAAATCATTCATTCCTTGCTCCTAACGGTCTATGCCTGTGTTCTGCCGGGGATGTTATCGTTGATCTGTCTTGGCAGGCTTCTTTCCAACATCAGGCGGGAAGAAGTGTTTATAGAAAAAAATGTCAAACTCCTGCGGGTGTTGTCATGGTGCAGTTTTGTCGTCTCCGCCATTTTGTTCATCTCAGGATTTTATTATATTCTTTTTGTGATTATAGCCGTTTGTGCCGCTTTTTTAGGGCTGATCCTGAGAGTGATCAAAAATGTTTTTGAACAGGCGATTGTTATCAAAAGAGAAAATGATTTTACGATTTAGGGGAGGGATTCTCATTGATTGTCGTTAATCTCGACGTTATGATGGCAAAAAGAAAAATTTCTGCCGGTGAGCTGGCGGATAAAATCGGAATCACTCCGGCTAATCTTTCAATTCTAAAAAACAATAAGGCAAAGGCTATCCGCTTTTCGACCCTGGAACAAGTTTGCAAGGTTCTGAATTGCCAGCCCGGAGATTTATTAGAGTATCGGAAAGGAGAACAGGAAGATGAATAACAGGGAGATGAATAACAGTACGGATACGGCAACCTATACAAGGAGTGATATTGTTTTCGCATTGGCAATGCTGGTCTGCGGCTTCTTATATTGGAATCTGATCCTGGCTGCCGGTCTTGGTGCGGGTGTTACCTTATTTGCAGCAGTATTCTGTCTGTCTACCGTCCTATATCTGAAATCAGGTAAGTTCCGTCAAACAAGAACGAGCTGGTTATGTTTCATTGTCATTATCCTGTCGTCCCTGGTTTTTTTGCTTTTTGATAATATCCTGATCAAAGGACTGAATTTTATCTTTCTTACAGCCGCTGTCATCTATTGGATCAGCCTGTTTACGGGCAGAAACCTGGAGAAAAGGATCTCCGCCTATATCCTGGGCGATCTTTTTAATCAGGTTTTGGTCATCCCATTCCGCAATTTTGCCTGCTGCTTTGGCGCGGTCAAGAGACTGTTTGGCAGAAATCAAAAGGGGAAATCCCTTCTGGCCGGCGCGGTTGGTATTCTTGTGATGATTCCGATCCTGGCCGCAGTCATCAACCTATTGACACGAGCCGATGCTGTTTTCGCAGGGATGATCGCCAATCTGCAGTTTTCGGTATCGATGAATATTATCGTCCAGATATTGATGGGAATTCCCGTCGCCTGTTATCTGTACGGATTGATTTACGGCGACCGGCATGGGAGGAATACGGGATATGTCACCATCGAGACTGTTGACAAAACGGCCGCTGCTTTCCGTTTTTCCCCGGGAGTGACCGTATACACCGCCTTGACAGCGTTGAATCTTGTCTTTGTGGTTTTTTTTCTTTCTCAGATCACCTATCTTTTCTCGGCATTCAATGACCGTCTCCCGGAACTCATGACGCATGCGGAGTATGCCCGCAGAGGTTTTTTTGAACTTTGTGCGGTAGCCGGGATCAATATGGTCGTGATTACGGTGGCCCATCTTATTGTGAAAAGGGACAAGGTGAGGATTCTGCAAATAGAAACAGCCATTTTATGCCTTTTCACCCTGATGTTGATCATTACGGCCATTAGCAAGATGGTGATGTACATCCATTATTTTGGTTTGACCCCGCTGCGTGTCTATACGACTTGGTTTATGCTTGTGCTGCTCTTTCTGTTTGCGGTGATTGCCGTCAGACAGTTTAAAAAATTTAACGCAGCCAGGATCATGCTGGTCGGATTTGTAGTGTTTTTCATGATCCTGAGCTACGGGAACATCGACGGCCGAATCGCTGCCTATAATATTGACAGGTACAGTAACGGAACCCTGGAGAATCTCGATGTGCAGGCTTTGTCCGGCTTGTCTGATGCAGCGGTCCCGTACATCTACACCTTATACCAGGAAACAACGGATCAGAGCCTGAAGGCGGATCTTAAAGCAGCCATTGATCAATCAGCTGGATCTGCGCTTGGAGCGTCGCGTCAAGAAACATTCCGGGATTTCAATTTTCAGCGGCATACGGCGGAAAGCATCAGAAATATGCTCTGATAGCTCCGGCAGCCAATACAAAAGGGCTGTAACACCACTTAGCCCCAAATGAAGGATAGGTTATTTTAAATCGCTATCCAACGGCGTTACTTACAGTCCCAGTCATCAATAAGGAGCGGACGCTGTCAATGATCGGCGTCATGGTTTCGGTTGGCGCAAGTGCGGAGCTTGTAAATATCATGACGATACAAAATAAGAGGAAAGACCAGAGACTTAAAGGTATCCCTTTAAGTCTCTGGGTCCTGCAAGAACTTCCCGGCCTATATACAAGGTACCGTTATCCTTGGTTTTGATATTCCATTTAACCAGTGTAATATTGCCTTCCGCGATCTCTATGCCTGTGATCGAACGCGGATGAACACAACTGCCGTCATTAAAATATAGCGGTTTCCCCGCATCAGGGAACATGGGCCTATGGGTGTGACCGGCAATCAGCATGTGCTTTTCCTGATTGACCCATTCAGTAAGGTTTTGTTCTATAGAATCCTTCTTATGATAATTTTTGGCTGTACTGGTGGGGTCTTTAAAACCGAACAACTCAAGTTTCTTCCATACATATCTGACCAGAAATCTTCTTAACCCCCAAAACGTATAGTCCAACATACTGCCTTGGTGCCCATGGATCAAAAGAATTTTTCGGTCTGAATCCTTATACCGTAAAACGAGCCCCTCGTGAAATTTAACATTCTCAAATAAAGGAACGTGACGGTTTTCCTCGGCATCATAGTACCGGTTAAAGCATTTCTGTACAAAATGATCATTGCTTTTGACCATGTCATGGTTTCCGTAAATGAAATAAAGGCGGCCTTCATTATAATATTTTTGCAGGAGTGAAAATGTATCCTTATGAACAGGCACGATGTCCGACATGTTTTTATACTTCCACAGTTCGTCACCGTCACCAAGCTCGATATACGTGTACTGTTCCTTATAATAATGCGTTAACGCTGCAAAATACAGATTCTCATTCCCGGAAAAATCGTCAGCCCAGCTGCCGTCCCCCCTATGGACATCACTCATTAAAATCATCTTCGAGGAATCGTCAACAGGGATTTCTTCAGCAGATTGAAAAGCTTTGGATATACGATCCACAGCATTCATAGGATACCACCCGCCCAAAAGCATCTTCGTTTAATGTCAATATATTCAGGGGGCAGTATCAAGAGTGCCGGTCTTTTTTGACTATATGATCTATAACAAAAACTGCCAGTGTAGAAAAGGTAAATATGTTAATAATAAGTGTACATTCCAAAAAGGAAAGGAGGGAAAAAGTAATGGCAAAATATAGACTTCCTATAGACAAGAGTCAGGCAGCTAGTTCAATGGGTGTAAACTTAGGCCCTGATACATCTGCTAGACAAAATGGTTCCGTAGGTGGATACATGGTGAAGAAGACTTTTGAAAGCCTCGGCATGCGTTAAGACTGATTTTCGAGAGCAAATGATTATAAGCCGGAAGGGAACCGTGAGAGAATACGGTTCCCTTTTCTTTAACCTTAAATAGGATACCTCAGAATTTCAATCATTATACCGGTAAAAAATTCCTAAAAGTATTTGGAAGAAGTCATGGAAATCCTCATGGGATTTATTGAATAAGAATCTCTTTCGGTAAGTCAAATGTACCTTCGGGGATGGAACCTGCACCGACTTTAATGTCTGTATATTCTGAGGTATTGGTCTGCCCGTCCTGAACCAGTTCAAACTTAATGACGATTCCGTATTTTGTGCTTAACCAATCTTTATAATTCCCTTGGCCGCTGGTTACAGAAATTATTTTGCATTCCAATCCGTTAAGCGTTTGTGTTCCGATGATTTGGTAACTTACATCAGCATTTTCATCTGTATCTAATGCCAGTGAATAGTCCATGGGGGTAATATTGTCATTCCCTTTATATTCGTTAATATTTACCTTGGCAGCCACAATTTGTCCTGGCCGGTAGGAAACGATTTCTCCCTTTTCTAAATCGAAGATGGAGACCGTTCTTTGCCCATTCGTAATCGTATCCGTTTTCATTTTGGTATCTTTAAACCAAACGTTGCTTTCGGAAGATACTCCCGCATTCGTTGTTACAAGATGATAAGAGATCTCTCTGAGACCTGTACCTTTCATAATTAAGTTTGAAACCACTTCCTGATCACTGGTGTTATTGGTTCCAGCGGAGGAAACTGCAGCCGAAGGAGCAGAAGAATTGTTTTTAAAGCTGCAAGCGGAAAGGATCAAGGTACTTATGAGCAATAGGACGGTAATCGTAAGAAGCTTCTTGTCAGTGATTTTCATGATTTACCTTCTCCAAGCGTAAGAGTTTATTGTCGGTTAAGAAGATATTCGTCATGGACAGGAAAATACCCTTTGAAACCTTGGTGCAATTGTTAGAGAAAGAAGCTACAATAAAAGCAATAAAAGACGACGCCTATAAAATATTCTGTTGTACATAAAATAACGAAAAATAACGAAAAGAGGTTAGATCATGAGTGACCAAATGAGGAACGACCATGAGAACGACCATAATGATTTTTATCAATCTCTAAGGAAAAAGATCAAGGATTACTTCACAAGTGAGGAAGGTAAAACGAATAAGTATGCAGAGTATATCCTGATTGCCCCCGACTTATTTCATCTTCTGTGCAAATTGACTATAGACAAGGAAGTCAACGTAGACGATAAAGCAAAACTGGCGATTGCGATTGCTTATTTTGTCTCACCGATTGATTTAATCCCTGAGCTTTTTGTAGGACCGGTAGGATTTGTTGACGATATATCCGTGGCTGCTTATGTCCTGAACACCATTATTAATAACACGAACCCGGAAGTTGTCCGCAGGCACTGGGCCGGTGAGGGTGATATCCTGATTAAAGTCCAGGAAATCATAAAAGTTGCCGATAATATGGTTGGCACCGGACTGTGGAAGAAAATTAAAGAGATGCTTAGTAAATAACGCAATAGGGTATAACAAAGAATGAAGATAAAATGGAGTGTAATATCATGCAATATACGCTACTAGGAAAAACGGGACTCCAAGTTTCAAGGCTGGGGCTTGGCTGTATGCGATTCCCGAAAAGTGAAAAAGAAGCGATAGAAATGGTGCGGTATGCGGTAGATCACGGAGTCAATTACCTGGACACCGCTTACATCTATCCAAACAGTGAAATGATTACCGGGAAAGCGCTTCAAGGGGGCTATCGGAATAAGGCGTTGATCGCCACCAAAAGCCCCATATGGAAAATCGGCAAACACGGAGACTTCGAGAAATACTTGGATGAAGAGCTGAAACGCTTGGGAACCGATCATATTGACATGTATCTTCTCCACAACATGAACCATGACAACTGGGAGAAAGTCAATCATTTTGATGGTCTTACTTTCCTTGATAAAATGGTCCAAAAGGGTAAAATACTGCACAAGAGTTTTTCTTTTCATGGGACACTGCCGGCATTCAAACAGGTCGTGGATGCCTTTGACTGGGAGATGGCACAAATTCAGCTGAATATTCTGGATGAAAATCAGCAGGCCGGGATTGAGGGGTTGAGATATGCGGCAGGAAAGGGTCTGGCGGTTGTTATCATGGAACCGTTAAGGGGCGGCTACATGCTGGCTAACGTTCCCGAAGCAGTCGCTGATTTGGTTCATCAATATCCGGAGAAGAGATCCTTGGTCGCGTGGTGTTTCCGCTGGCTTTACAATATGCCTGAGGTTTCCGTGATTCTTAGTGGCGCCAGTACGCTGGAGCAGTTGAAGGACAATTTGCGGATCTTTGATGAATCTGCAGTCAACGTAATGTCCGAGGCCGACCAAAATCTGATCAAAAAAATCCGGGAAGCTTTCGAGTCCAATAACAGCATCGGCTGTACAAGCTGCAGCTATTGTATGCCTTGTCCCCAAGGCGTAAGCATTCCTGAAATATTCAGACTCTACAACAGCCACCAGCTCATGAAAACGCATTGGGTAGACAAAGGGATGTACAGGGAAAGTCTGCTCCCCTCCGGTTCCGGAGCTGATCAGTGTATTTCTTGCGGAATCTGTGAGGAACATTGCCCACAGGCGCTGAGTATCCCGGTCTTGCTGAAGAAAGTACATGAGGAATTTACAGCGAAAACAATCGGTGGGTGGAGTTGATTTTGTAGAAAGACTATGTATCTATAGGATATTGGCGCATGGTTTTCTTAATAATTCTTCGATTTCCTCAGCAGGCATTGGTCGGTAGAAATAATAACCCTGAACCTCGTCGCACATGTTCTGACTTAAGAATTGTACTTGTTTCTCGGTTTCCACCCCTTCGGCAATAACCTCCAGGTCTAGATTTTTAGCAAGATTTATGATGACTTTGGTGATTGCTCTGTCTTTTTCATCTTTTTCAATACCGTGAACAAAATGCATATCCATTTTCAATCGATCGATCGGCAAATTTTTCAGCCTGTTTAAAGAGGAGTATTCTGTGCCAAAGTCGTCGATAGAGATGGTAATCCCTAACTTCTTAAAATCGTTTAAAACCTGAATAATATTTGCTTCATTTATCGCAGAACCTTCTGTAATTTCCAATTCCAGATACTTGGGTTGAAGTCCGGTTTCTTGAAGGACATTTGCGATCTGACCAACAATATTCGGGTTGCGAAGTTGATTTACCGAAATATTAACAGACATCCGCACCGGAGGATATCCTTTTTCCTGCCAGATCTTATTTTGCCGGCAAGCTGTTTTAAGTACCCATTCTCCGATCGTGTTAATGATCCCACTTTGCTCGGCAATCGGGATGAATACTGCCGGGGATACCATTCCCAACTCCGGATGCTTCCATCTTAACAAAGCTTCCATTCCGATGATTTTTGCTTCCGGAAGATGGACCTGGGGCTGGTAATACACCAACAATTCTTCGCGTTCTAAAGCTCGGAACAGACTGTTTTTCAGTATCATTTTATTCCGAATGTCCTCTTTCATCTCGGAAGAACAGAGGGCATACTGGTTTTTCCCTTTCTCTTTGGCCTTATACATTGCAATATCCGAGTTTATAATCAACGTTTCTGTATCTTGTCCATCAATAGGATATAGCGCAATCCCTGCACTTGCTGTAACAAAGAATTCCTTACCTCTTAGTACCGCCGGTTCTTTGAATAAACCCATTATTTTATCGGCAATGGCCATAACATCTTGATAGTCGGAAATATTATTCAGCAAAATCAGAAATTCATCGCCGCCAAAACGGGATACTGTGTCGGTTTTGCGGGTACATTCCAATAATTCCTGCCCGACTTTAGTGATCAGTTCGTCCCCGCCTTCATGGCCCAAAGTATCATTAACCGTTTTGAAAGAATCAAGATCCAGGAAAATCACCGCGAGCATCTTTTGAATCCGGCCGGCTTGGTGGATCGCTTGCGTAACCCTGTCCTGGAACAATACCCGGTTGGGTAGCTTCGTTAAATGATCATAGTAGGCTAATTGTTTAATTTCTCTTTCCGCCTGGACTTTCGTCAGAGCGTCTCCCAAAATATTTGCAATGACCTTGAGTAAATCAATCTGGTCTTCACGCCATTTTTTAGGGATTCTGCGGGAATCAATCCCAAATGAGCCTAATATCTGACCGTTTCCAGCAATGGGTAGGCAAATTTCTGATTTTGTATGAATAATTTTACCCTCTGATATCTGATTCATGAGGATCGAGTCTTCCGCTCCCGGGCATTCTATCGCTTCGCTGACAATAAGACCATGCCGGTACCAAGCAAACGGAAGGGTAACGCGATGTTGCTCCCTGTCCAGTAAATAAATCCATGCCCTGTCCATCTCAAAAAACCGTCCGCATTCCTCAAGCGCCTGATTGATTTTCTGCTCTAAATTCATTTGATTTGCTGTGATGAAATCCGAAGAAATCTTCGAGATTAATTTCTGCAGTTTTATCTGCTCAGCGTTTTCTCTCAGTCTGCGAATATACAGTTTATTGACATAGAAAGCCAACCAAAGAACGACAAGGAAAAATAAGATTCTTGCCAAATAGTCTTGAGCATTTATCTCAACGTTAACCTTTGGCGTGATGAACCAGCCCAGAATCTGGGTAGATATGATGGAGACTCCCAATGAAGCTAAGATAATGCGTTGATTGAACACCAGGGCAATAATTACAAAAATAATAGGAAACGCCCAAACCGTAATACTCCCGGTTTCAATAAACCTTAAAGTAAAAATTGGAATGGCCAGAACATTCACCACAAAATAAATAATATCTTTTTTATTTTCCGCGATAGGCATCCACTTCACGAACAAAATGACAAGTCCTAGAAAAAGGACAGCAATACTTGTCAATATGACAGGCGTTAAATCGTTCGTCATGTTAAAAAGAAAAAACGAAACAAAATTAATAACGCCGCAGGCAAACATAGCAAAGGCCATATAGCTGATAATATTGCCGCGGGTGGATTCATTTAAGATGGTTTCCTCAGCATTGATGATCTTCTCAGGCTTCATCAGTCCGTATTTTTTAATAGCGTAGTAAATGACGATGAGCGACATCGAGATAATAAAAGGAGCCAATTGGGGAAGCGGCATTTTCCAAAAAGTGCTGGCGACAATATCCGTAAAGGATGCAAAGATTAAGGTTGCAATAATCCAAGATAGGATGAGCCTTGCCTTTTTCTTACTACTCCGGGCAGAAGCTCTTCTCCCCCATAACCAAATCATTCCTGCGGAAACAATGCAGAAAATAATATAATAATAATTGAAGAAAGAATTAAAGCCACTATTCGGAACATTAATCCAGCCATTGACCGTATGAATTAATTTATACTTAGATTCCGCAGAACCGGAGATCCCATAAATATACATTGTCAGGACGGAGGGGAAATAAAGCAGCAGGTATAGCCACCATTTGTTTAACAAATTTTTTTTCTCGGTTAGAATTAAACTGAAATGAAGCAGGATACTGAAAAACGAACCCCAACCAACGACTGAGATCCTACGCCAGATTAAGCTAAGTTCTTGATTCTGGGCAGAAACGCAAATGGAAAACCCGAAAGCCCATAGACTCAAGGAAATACACAGTACAAAAAAAGCTTTGTTCAATCCGGCTTTCGGGTCAAGATAAAGTGTATAGGCCCCAAGAGAGCTGCTCATTACACAAGAAAAGAAAAATAAAACTGAAAAAAAATGTGATGATTCCATATTTCCCTTCTCTGATGGAAATACTGCTAAGATCAGATTTACATCATTTTTGATAAAGTAATCAACGGCTGTTAAACAAATTATTCTACTTTTAACTACATTTTCCTTCATCATTTTCAGAAAGCATCAACTATTTTACAGAACTGCCTTATAATGCAAATGAAGATTCAACTTTATGTCAAAAAACGTGTCAAAAAAAGGCGGTGTTGCAAAACTACAAATGTAGTGGGGCAATACCGCCTTCTCCAATAGTTAAATAAGTAGCCAGCAAAATCGTTATAGGTTTTAGCTGGCTTTTTTCATAACTGGATAGTCATAGGT
>NZ_JAPDHR010000038.1:0-5271 GCF_030063005.1 Dehalobacter sp. | reverse complement strand
AATATGATTATGGATACTTTTCTTAGCACTATTCCACGGTCTTTCAAAGAACGATTGTTGTTTGCAACCTGATGTGTCAGAAAAATCATGGCTTTAACCATTATTTAATGGTGGGAAAGTTGAGTCAATAACAAATACATACTTGCAATACGTTGATATGGGGGGTAAATGTGAGCGGTAAAGAATATCAGTCTGTGTTAATCCCAAAATATTTGCATGATTTTTCTTGTCAAGGTTCTCAATGCGAGGATTGCTGCTGTTGTTTCGGGTGGATAGTGTCAATTGACCAGAAAACGAGTGATAAATATTTAAAGGTTACGGATCCTGAACTTAAACCATTATTGGAAGAATACATTGTTAAAGATGACCAATGCCAGACAAATAGCCATTATAAAATATTGAAAACGTTGGAAGGAGGCAGGTGCCCTTTTCTCAATGAAAATAAATTGTGCAATATCCAATGCAAGCTGGGGGAGGATTACCTGTCAGAAATATGTTCAGTATTTCCCAGACATGCTAATCTAATTGATGGAGTCTTAGAAGGTTCAGGAACGCTGGGCTGCCCGGAAATGGCCAGATTAATACTTCTGAACCCTCAGACGATTGAATTTGATCACATAGACGAATGGCCGCATATTCATTACCTCATCCTTTCGTCTATAGATACTAAAAGTTCTCCAGTAACAAAGTATTTTTGGCCGTTAAGAATCTTCACCATCAAAGTTTTACAGGATAGATCGTATACATTATGGGAAAGACTAATGTTTTTAAGTATATTCTATAATCGAACGCATCAAGTTTCGAATAATTATAAAGAAATTGAAAATTTTATTGATGAATACGACAGGCTGCTTTCGGATTGTAATACCGTAAAAAACATCTTGTCAGGTATCCCCGCTGCAAATCATATCCAAGTAAAGCTCATTAAAAGTATCATCGATCTGAGATATCTTCATAAAGGTCAAATTTACGGAAGCAGATATCTGGAATGCTACAATGAGTTTCTTATGGGCCTAAATTTCTCAGATGGGAGGAATTGGGATGATATTTTGTGCGATTTCGATAAAACGTTGCAGGATATTGTTAAGCCCTGGCTGGAGAAAAATGAATATATATTTGAGAATTATTTGGTTAACTATGTGTTTAAAGAGTTAGTCCCTCTGCGCAATGATTCTACTTTTTTTGAGTCCTTTTGCATGATGATCCTTCACTATGCTTATGTTTCATTATTGCTTGTAGGTATAGCCGCTTATCATAAAGGTATTACTGATGAAATAATTATTAAGCTGTTTCAGTCTTTCTCAAGAACGGTAGAACATACTCCTTCCTATATTAACGATATCTATACTCTTTTTAAACGGGAGGATTTTTTTCAGCTTCCTTATATCGCTGCCATAATTAAAAATTAGGAAATGATAAATGAATACCTTAAAAAAATCAAGCAGAAACCCGGTTCGAAAATGGCCGGGTTCTGTTTTTTAAAAAGCCAAGCCCTCACCGTCCGAAGCCTATCTACATATGCTGTAATTAGACTCATAATGAAAGGACGGATGGGCGGTATGGATAATCCGGCCACCGAACGCACGCCGCTTGTCATAGCGGCTGAAATAAAGATGATAACCTGCCAAACTAAAAAAATATTGCTTACCAGCGCCATTGAAATCGGCCGTCATTTGCAGGAAGCCAAGGCCATGCTCAAACACGGGGAATGGATTAAGTGGCTGGAAGAGTCTGTGAACTATTCTCGCCGAACTGCCTCCAGGCTGATAAAGCTCTACGAAGAGTATGGGCCTAGCTTCCCTGAAGGATCCGACAGCTCAAATGGGACACCAGTGTCCCATCTGACTTACATCCAGGCTCTCCTCTTACTGGGTTTACCGGCAGAGGAGCGGGAGGAATTCATCACGCACAATGACGTCGGCAGTATGACGAAACAGGAGCTGCAGCAGGCTCTGAAGGACAGAGATCAGGCCAATCAAGCGAAGGAGCAGGCGCTTCAGGAAAAGGGCCAGGCCCTTCAGGAGAATCAGCTACTCAAAAAAGGGCTGGAGACGATCGATAGTACAATCTCCGAATTAAAAAAGGAGCACGCTAAGGCTTTGCCAAGGCCAACGAATCCGGAACATGTCAATGCAGAAGCCTTATCTGCCAACGATACCTCCTCTGCCGGTGATGTCCCCTCTGCAACGACAGCCCCTTTTACCCATAACCTTAAAACCGAACGCAACCCCGACGCTTACATCAAGTATGTAGAGAAATGCGACGCTTGCTCCAAAACGATCGCCGATACCTTCTTCGATCTGACGACAGCGCTCACCAATCTGGCTCATATCGATCCGGAGCTGAAAGAAGAAAAAAGAAAAGCGGCCAACCAGCTGATTGATTATATGGCAGAGACAATTAAAGTGTGGCCGCCCCCGAAGAAGCCGCTCAGAGTTAATTCCTGATTTTCTCCGATTGGAGCTATGGATATATTGTGCAGCACATGCGAAGGCTAAAGGACTTATTATCGTCACGAATAATGTCCGTGAATTTGAGCGAGTTGAGGGCCTTGGGCTCGGGAATTGGGTTAGTGCATGAAAGCCAGTCGGCATAGCTTAGCTGACCAAGAGAAGCGAAAAACGAGGCACTTCATTATGAAGCACCTCGTTTTTCGCTTTCTGTATCGCTTAGGGGTATAGTATCGTCCAACAGAATCATTACGAAACAGGCTATCGGTGAGTATTTCTCATCTGTAAAGGAGAAATATCGCATGCTCACCCCCGTAAATATTAAGGACTATACGCAGAACATGTTTTCACAAATATGACCCGGAGCTTTGCTTCTTACGCCATCACCTTTCCTTTATTCTGAGAAATCGGATTTTATCGATTGAATAATAACTAAGCCCGAGGATTAATCTCCCCGGGCTTTGATTATTTTTTATTGTTCTTGCTCCTGATATTCCATAACCTCAAAATTCATGATCTTGTCAAATACAAGGTAGTCTTTTCTACTTTGGAAGGGGCCGAGGTTATAGTTTTTGTTCACAATATAATAATTACTTCCGGTTCCTTCAGCTCGTCCATCATACCAGTTAAGAATAAGTTGGTGTCAGGCACCGTAAAGTTTAATCATAGGAAAAAGAAAGAAGTCGCAACCCTCCCGGAGCGGTCGCAACTTCTTTTGATGTTGAACTTTTCAGATGTGCGGCTGTTAAGGTTGATTCACATTGTGTCTTATGGCATACTCCACAAAGGCATTGAGGGACAGACCGCGAGCGGACGCAGCAAGGGCGGCTTGGCGGTGCAATTCGGGCTGAATGCGGACATTGAAAGAACCTTTGAACGGCTTCTCGGGCTGTTTGCCGCTTTTCTCGCATAATTCCAAATACTCATCAACCGCATTATGAAAATCTTCGGTGAGGGCTTTTGCGCTGTCACCTTCAAAAGAAATCATGTTTTTTATGCCAATGACCTTTCCATGAAATACTGCATCTTCCTCGGAAAACTCAATGCTCCCGGTGTAGTCTCGATAATGAATGTAGTTGCTCATAACAATCCCCTTTCTTGTAAGGCTGTAATAATATCCTCTACTTGATACGGCTTGAGGATGTTTCGCGGATGCGGCTTGTGCAGTCGGATGTAATCATTTTCTCCGTTGGAGAAAGCGACTCTTGAACCGCCTGTTTATATTATATTCAATCCTCAAAAAATGCAACTATTTTTAGTTACATTAAGGAATATTTTTACCCGCTCAACTCGGGTGTGATGCGCCGTTTATGGTTAAGCAACGAACACACCCCATTCACGCAATGTAACTACGCGTTTGTCGTTGAGGTACGAAAAGCGGGGTGTTTTTAATGCTCGCAGTTAATTATTCCCCGTTTTGAATAAATAACTAAGCCCGAGGATCAATCTCCCCGGGCTTTGCTGATTTTATTGTTCTTGCTCCTGATATTCCATGACCTCAAAATTCATGATCTTGTCAAATACTAGGTAGTCTTTCCGGCTTTGGAAGGGACCAAGGTTAAAGTTTTTATTCATGATATAATAATTTCTTCCGGTCCCTTCAGTTCGTCCATCATACCAGTTAATGAAATCATTTACCTGGGTCATGGTTAAGTCATATTCCTTTTCTGTTCCGTTTATCATGGTAACTACGAGTAAAGCTCTTCCAGTAACAACTTCTAACGGCGTTGCTGATGCTTCATCCGAATTTGAACTTTCCTCGGCACTATTTACAGCTGTGACGACATAATAGTAGGTTGTTCCGTTTATTACTGACGTGTCAATATACGAGTTTGTTGTCGAAGTTCCTACTGTTGTATATGGACCTCCGATTACAGTTGCCCTTTTAACATTGTAACTAGTAGCACCAGAATCAGCGGTCCAACTTAAAGAGATTTGGGAATTACCAGAAGTAGCTGTTAAATTACTTGGTGCATTAGGCAAAACAGATAGGTTATACGCTAGATAGCCACTAGGGGGAGTAAACGTAAATGGAGTTGCTCCAAAATTAAATGTTACAGAGGTAGCATTTGTTGCTGAAACAAAAAACGGATAAACAGCCCCGAGTGAAGATATATCACTACACAATGTACCAAGCAAGTTTCCATTTTTATATATTTCTAAAGTTCCTTCGTCCATATCCAAAGCTAATCCAATTGTATTGCCGACAGCTAAATATCCACCTCCTAAATCTTCTGTTTTAATGCTTGGATATCCCGAATCATCTCCATAATAAACTCGGCTATTTTGTTCTTGCCAAGACCAACTAGAAACACTTGCTGAACTATTAGCTATTCCAATCCCTGTATTCGTTGGACCTGAAACTGATGTAACTTCCCAATACCATTTTCCATTAGTAACACTTTTTGTAGCTCTGACGCCTTGATTGTAATTAGTATCCCCTTCATAAACAGTTAGATTACCGTTACTTAAAGCTACCCCACCACCTTTATCTGAAGGATTAAGTGTTACTTCAGTTGTGGCAAAACAGCAGGGACAACTGTAACCAGCAACATGATCGCCATTAACAGAATTGATAACATTTTTACTTTTTTCTGATATCATACTTTTATTTCCTCCTCTTTAAATAATTGTTTATTTATACAAAATATAACATAAATAATACCTACATTATAAGTCTTATAATTATTTTTCATTAACTCAACTTTCCCACCCTGTCGGGTAGGTTGAAACCTTGAAAGTCTTTGAAAGTATGGTTAAATACAACAAGGAAACCACCAAATCTGGTATAATGAGAATAACCACAAACCCAATAATACCA
>NZ_JAPDHR010000037.1:0-48857 GCF_030063005.1 Dehalobacter sp. | reverse complement strand
TTTTGTAACTTTTTCCCATATCTTTTTGGGAATGAGATGGTTTCTTATTGTCTTTTTTACCCACTGATTATTAACTTACTGAAAAATTGACTCGCTTAGGGTCTTGACATATTACCGAAGGACTTATATGGAAGGCTCCTCGTGCCTTGTCAACTCTAAAATGATAACATAACGGCGATCAACGACAACACCGTATTGTGAGAAATCTGCCGACAGGATATATCAGATTTAGGATTGACATGGTACTTAAGCTTATATTTATTACAGAATAGCAAAGGCAAATCTTGCTAAGACATAAGAAAACCTGGCTGGCACCAAGCCTCTTTGGCACAGGCGGCAGCTTTCGTTGCACTTAGCTGGTTCAGAAAATACTTACACTTTCTGATACACTAAAATAAGTATAGCCAAAAGAGAAGTTGCCTGTCAACAGACCTGATAGCCGCAAATCCTACTTAATTCTTCGTTGACTTCAGATCTCGCGGTGCAATCAGATAATAATAAATATTTCTGATTATAATACGCAGGACCGCTGCCAGTGGAACTGCAAAAAGCATTCCGAGCAAACCGCCGATTTCCCCGCCGGCCAAAAGAGCAAAAACAACCCAGAGCGGATGAAGACCGATTTTGTTGCTCATCAGACGCGGATTAATCAGATTGCTGTCCAGCTGTTGGACGATGAAGATTACCAGGGTGACTTTTACAGCCATCAGAGGGGATCTGCTTAAGCCCAGTAAAATTGACGGTATGCCGCCTAAGATCGGACCAAAATACGGGATCAGATTGGTAATTCCGCAAATGATCCCGATAATCAGCGCATATTCCATACCGATGAGCTTAATCCCTATGCCGATCAGAAGGCCGACGATGACCGCATCAATCATATTGCCCTGGATATACCGTTTGATCACATAATCAATTTCCTGTAATACCTTGTGCCACTGCTCCCTCATCCTGCCAGGAACAAGCATTAAAACCCCGTCCGTGATTTTTCTCCAGTCCGTCAAAAAATAGATGGCCAGAATTGGAGAAAGAACCATTAATCCGATGGAAGAAAGCAAAGCCGGAATATTTTCCATGACCTTTTCCAGCCAGCCGGTCAGATAGGATTGCCCCTGAATCAGTTTTTTATCCATTAATCTGCTGAGCTCTTCAGGCAGGATATTTTGCGGGTAAACACTTTTCCCGGTTTGTACATAATGGTAAATGACTTCCAGCCTCTCTGGAAGTACGACGGACAGTCTTCCAAGCTCCAGGTAAAACGTGGGCAGCAGCAACAAAAACAGCACAGCAAGCAAAACCACAATCCAAAGGAAAATCAAGGCAATTGCCCACCGTCGGCGCAGGCCTTTTTTTTCGAGCCAATTGACCATGGGACTTAAAAGATAGGCTATAACGGCGCCTGCTGCAAAAGAAAAAGCAATCTTTTTAACTTTCATAAACAGCAGGAAACCTGCTATAACCAACAAGATGCCAAAAATCCAACGCAGCTTGGTCTGTCCCATACTCGCCTCCCAGTTATGTTTTAAGACAAATAAAGGGCGGTCTTTTCAAAATGAATTTGAAAATCCCAACCCCCGATGGACAGGCCGTGGCCTTAGCTTCTTGGCCTTGCCGCTACTTGCCATCCATGGTATAAGCGAAGCGCCAACTCTATTCTACGCATGCACGGTATGAAGAACTCTAGACATAGCAATTCGGCGTCATTCAGCAGCTGCCTGAGCCTGAACGATCTGCTCGCTTTCAAGGAAGAAATCTTCCCACGCTACCAGTGTCCCATCTTCTTCCAAATCAAATACGACTACCTGATCGGTATGACTGTTGAATTCAATAAAACAGTCCCAGCAATAGTATTGTTCCACACCGACCTTTCCGGTCTGTCGTCCCCCGCAAACCGGGCAAATCATGACAATGAACCTCCTTCAATCACAACAACATCCTGGCTCTCGCAAAGAATGTTTTCCTCAAATACAGCCTCCCTGCCCTTCATCAAATCCGCAAAAAGACCGTCTGATATTTCATAACCAAGTACTTTTTGGACTGTGTTGTCCACATAGATATCGCCTATCGTTCCTTTGATATCGCCTTCTCCATTAAAAACCTTGTTTCCGACTTTCTGAGACCAGGATGCACCTGAAATCTTTTTCCCTTCTGGGTTTTTAACAGCAAGGGAATCCTTGCCGAAAGATACGATATCATCTCTGCTCATGTCTTCCAGCGGGTGCGTGAGCAGAGAATCTTTTTCCACGATGACGCCGGAAACCGTATTGTCTTTTTCATTATATAGGATATCTTTTACCCAGCCCAGACGTTCCCCGGAATTCAAATCAATCACCGGAAGCCGGACAATATCTCTCATCCTCCGCATAATTCCCTCATTTGCCTTAGGATTATATCCGGTATTATTGCCGGAATATCGGGATAATATTCCTTTCAGCAATATTGCATTCTATATTATGACATAAAACTGAAATATCGCTGAAAGAAGTATTTCGCACGGGTCAGCCCTTCGGCAATCACTTCTTATTCTGCCTTAAGAAGATCTTGGCGGATTCCGCACTTATCCGATACAATGACCCCTCCTCCCAACACCGTCGGCCCGTCATAGAACACAACCGACTGACCGGGAGTAACTGCCCGCTGCGGGGTCTCAAACTGAACCCTGACAAGATTATTTTCAGGATAAAGAACAGCTGCTGCAGGATTCGCCTTGTAACGAATCTTCGCCTGCACCTTCAAGGGGCCGGACAGCCTTTCCAGGGCAATCCAGTTCAGACCTGTCGCCCAGAGAATATCGGTATAGAGATCATTTCCTTCTCCAAGTATTACCCTGTTGCCAACCGGGTCAATCGAAGCCACAAACATTGGTTTACCAAATGTTACCCCTAATCCCTTGCGCTGTCCGACCGTATAATGGATCAATCCCCTGTGTCTGCCGATAATGCGGCCGGAGAAATCCGTGAAATCACCTGGTTCAGAATCTTTGCCCATTGCCGCCCTAATATATTCCGCATAGTTGTCGTCAGGAATAAAACAGATTTCCTGACTCTCACTGCTGTCAGCAGCTGTCAATTTTCTGTTCCTCGCCAAGTCCCTGACCTGTTCTTTCGTATAATCACCAAGCGGGAAAAGTGCATGGGCAATCTGCTCCTGGCTTAAGGAGTATAACACATAACTCTGGTCTTTTTTCGCGTCCAGTCCGGTTTGAATCAGCCAGCGGCCTGAAGTTTCGTCAACCATTTTCCGAACGTAATGACCGGTCGCAAGATAGTCGGCACCAAGTCCGCGCGACTGTTTCAGCAATTCTCCGAATTTGATTTTCCGGTTACACAGCACACACGGATTTGGCGTTTCCCCTCTGTAGTAGCTCTCTGCAAAAGAATCAATGACTTCCTGTTTAAAAACCGTCCGGAAATCAAGCACATGCAGCGGTATCCTGAGCTGCTCAGCTGCTTCCAGCGCAGCAGTTTCAGCAAGTCCGCCTTCATGGGTCACAATGGTGACTCCGATCACCTCATGACCATTTTCTTGAAGTAAAGCAACGGCGGTGGAACTATCCACGCCGCCACTCATTCCAACAGCAACTTTCATACGTTTAACCTTCATCCTTCCTCAGACCTTGGTCTTTTTCTGGATGTAGTCTTTGATAGCTTCATGAACAGCATCTGCGGCAAGATTGGAACAGTGCAGCTTGGCTTCAGGCAAACCTCCAAGGGCTTCGGCAACAGCAGCATTCGAAATATCCAGGGCTTCATTCACGCTTTTGCCTTTGACCATTTCCGTAACCATACTACTGGTCGCTACCGCAGCCCCGCAGCCAAATGTCTTAAACTTGATATCTTTGATAATATCGTTTTCAACAACCATTGAAATCCGCATAATGTCGCCGCACTTGGCGTTGCCGACTTGCCCAACGCCATTTGCATTTTCAATTTCACCTACGTTGCGGGGATTCGTAAAATGATCGATTACTTTTTCTGAATACATCTGATTCACTCCTGTCTTATTTCTGTCTTTCAGCTTGCTTTGAGGAACAATCTATTTGCTTTAAGCTAGTTCAAATTGCTTTATGATATAAAGGAGACATTTCTCTTAAGCGCTGCACGATCTTCGGAAGCTCCTGTAACACATAATCGATCTCTTCATCCGTATTCTGTCTGCCAAGCGAGAGCCTCAGAGAACCATGGGCAACCTCGTGGCTTAAACCCATGGCCAGTAAAACATGCGAAGGATCCAAAGATCCCGAAGTACAGGCCGAACCGCTGGAACCGGCGATGCCAACCAAATCGAGACTTAAGAGCAGTGATTCTCCTTCAATGAAATTAATGCTGATATTGACATTGTTCGGAAGACGCTTGGCGCCACGCGGGCCGTTCACCTTGACACGATCAATGCTGGCGAGGATTCCGTCGAATAATTTATCACGGAGTCTGACCAGTTCAATATTCTCGTCTGCCATCCTTTGTCCGGCCAGCTCACAGGCTTTGCCAAAACCAATGATCCCCGGAGCGTTTTCCGTACCGGAACGGACTTTTCTCTCCTGCGAACCGCCAAAAACAAGCGAAGAAATCCTGACGCCTTTGCGGATGTATAAAGCTCCGGCCCCTTTCGGGCCATAGATTTTATGGCTCGATATCGTTAACAGGTCAACATTCATCTGATTTACATCGATTGGCAATTTTCCAAGAGACTGGACGGCATCGACATGGAACAGGATCCCTTTTTCCCTGGCAATTCGGCCTATTTCAGCGACAGGCTGAATCGACCCGACCTCGTTGTTGGCGTGCATAATACTGATTAAAATCGTGTCCGGACGGATTGCTTTTTCTATATCCTGAACACTTACCAAGCCTTCCTCATCGACCGGCACAATGGTTATTTCGTAGCCGTTTTTAGCCAGGTATTTAAAAGTATCCAGAACAGCATGATGCTCAATCGCCGAAGTAATCAGGTGAGTGCCTTTTTTTGCTCTTGTTCTGGCGGCACCCTGAATGGCCAGGTTATCAGCTTCCGTTCCGCCGCTGGTAAAGGTAATCTCCGAAGGATTTGCTCCAATCAGAGATGCAACCTGTTCTCTGGCTTCGTCGATGGCCTTATGAACTTGTCTTCCAAAGGAATGTACGCTGGATGGGTTTCCGTAGTACTCTGTAAAGTACACCATCATTAATTCTGCCACCTGCGGGTCAACCGGCGTTGTGGCACTATGATCCAAATATATTCGTTTCATCTTATCCTCCATTAAGCAGCTCTTATCTGTCGACAATTATCTGACAGATCGTAGCAAAATCATCATCTCAGACATCTATTGAAGAAATCCCAAGTTTTCTCCGCCGCTACCTGCCTCTTTTAGTAAATCAGCCAAAGAAATGGAATCAACGACACCGTTGATGGAATCCCTAACTTTCACCCATACTTCCCGCGTTACGCAGAAATCTGTTTTTTGGCAGCAGTCTTCTTCCGACTGGGTAACGCACTCGACTGGTGCGATCGGCCCTTCCAGTACCCTGATCACATCACCGATATTGATTTGTTCAGGGCGCTTGGCCAGTTCATACCCGCCCTGGGGCCCCCGGATGCTTCTAACCAGCCCTGCCTTACGCAGCTCAGGAACGAGCTGTTCCAGATAATGCTCAGATAGTTTCTGCCTGTCAGCGACAGACTTCAGGGAAACCGGACCATCAGCCGCGTGCTGGGCTAAATCAACCATGATTTGTACGCCATATCTGCCCCTGGTAGAAAATCTCACGCAATTCACCTCATGCCATGCAAAATGTTACCCTTCGTCAGTACGCTTATATCCTACTAAACCAATCGGAATTTGTCAATAAGCATTCTGGTTATTCTTTTGCAATTTTATTTGTTATAATGGATTCATCTTTCATAACATTTCCTTTTTATTATTGGTTTATCAATGATCAAGTATATCTGCAAGAATAATTTTGGAGGAAAAAGAAAATGAATCTTTTTTCGGCTGCTTTTGACTCCGGCAAAGTTGCTCCCCTGGCCGACAGAATGCGTCCCCGTACCCTCGAAGAATTTATCGGCCAACAGGGAATTCTTGGCCCCGGCAAACTTCTGCGCCGCGCCATTGAAGCAGACCGGGTGACATCGATCATTTTATACGGTCCGCCTGGAACAGGTAAAACATCCCTGGCTCAGGTCATCGCTAATAAAACGACCTCGAATTTTATCCGGATCAATGCTGTTTCTTCCGGCGTCAAAGAACTCAGAGATATCCTGGAAAAAGCCGAGGAAAGGCTGCATCTTTATCAGCAGAAGACGCTTGTGTTCTGCGATGAAGTCCACCGTTTCAACAAAGGCCAGCAAGATGTTCTACTCCCGGCTATTGAACGCGGTATGATCACCTTTATCGGAGCAACCACTGAAAACCCTTACTTTGAAATCAACTCCGCCCTTTTAAGCCGTTCCACGATTTTCAGACTGAATCTTCTTTCAGAACATGAACTCCGTCTGGGGCTTGAGAATGCCTTGAAGGACAATGAGCGAGGTCTTGGTAATTACCATACAGAGATTACAGCAGAAGCATTTCAGCATTGGGTGGATTTCGCCGGCGGAGATTTGCGCCGGGCATTAAATGCGCTCGAACTCGCAGTTCTGACCACAGCTCCTGAAGACGGGATCCGCAGGATTGATCTGGAAACCGCCATAGAGTCCGTTCAGGAAAGACACTTTCGTTTTGACAAAAACGGTGACAACCATTACGACATGATTTCGGCGATGATCAAAAGTATGCGCGGGTCCGATCCTGATGCGGCCCTGTATTGGTTTGCTGTTCTGCTGGAATCCGGCGAGGACCCGCGGTTCATCATGCGCAGGATCATCGTGCATGCTTCCGAGGACGTCGGCCTTGCTGATCCGTCAGTCATGCTCCAGGCCCATGCCGCAGCCAATGCCTTAGAGTGGGTTGGCCTGCCTGAAGCCAGAATACCGATGGCACAAGCTGTCCTGGCTATTGCGACTGCTCCGAAAAGCAATTCTGTTGTTGCGGCGATCAATCAGGCTCAGGAATACGTCAAAGCAAACAAAGCCGGCCAAGTGCCGCTGCATCTGAAAGATGCCTCTTATCCCGGCGCCAAGAAGTTTGGCCATGGTTTAGACTATCTTTACCCGCATGCTTATCCGGGCAACTGGGTCGAACAGGACTACCTGCCCGAAGAAGCCAAGGGAGCAAAATTCTTTGATCCGACCGGTCGCGGGATAGACAAGAACAGAGGAAAACCGACTTAATAAACTTACCTAATCTGTGAGAAAAATAATTTTTCTTTCATGTCAATGACAAATAGTTGGCAACAATTAAAAATCCGAGCAAAAAAAACGCACACCTCGCTGTCTTTTAGCACAAGTGTACATCGATAATCTCTAAGAAAAGAAAATCAGGCTAACTGTTCTTCTTTTCTCTTTTCTTTTCATACATGACCTCATCCGCTTTTGCCAGTACATCATTCGGGGTCTGGCATCCCTGCAACGGGGCAATCCCGAAACTAAGGTCGACCATCGGTTCAATATTTTTCACATAGTCTTTAAATTCTGTTTTGACTTGTTCCAAAACCGTCTCCACGTGTCCGCTTTCACCAAAATAAACAACAATAAACTCATCGCCGCCCCAACGGCTGATCATATTTTTCCCATTATCAAAATGCCGCCTTAAAATAGCCCCCAAATGTTTCAGTCCATCGTCTCCTGCTAGATGTCCTTCTTTATCATTAATCATCTTAAAATTATCGACATCAAGCATGATCAAATGACCGTTGTGATTTCCGGATTCAAACTGTTTCTGCAGGATATCATTAAAATTTCTTCGGTTCAGCAGCCCTGTCAGCTCATCAAAATGAGCGAGTTGCATGAGCCTTCGATTCGTCTGGTAGTAAGCGTCAGCAAAATAGCGTACAACTAAGAAACTCAAAAACAGGACAATTGGAACCTGAATCAGCTGGTCCACGAAAAAACTGCCGGGATCCAGTACGGGTATTCTCTCCGGGAAATAATGGGCGTAAGTGTGGACACCGATAAAAGCCAGAATAATCACAGCGATAATTGTATTGCGATACCAGCCGTCCAGAATGTAACTGGCGACAATCAAGAGAAAAAATACATACGCAATCGTAAAGCTGTCACTTCCTCCGGCATCGATAAAACCAAAAGGCAGAACAATCCCTGTCAGAACCAAAAAAAACAAAAATTTGCTGCGCTCGGAAAAACCTCTATGTCTTTCATACAATAAACTGCATACTGCTAAAACGAGTAAAAAAATCCATTTAATATTGAGGCTTAATGGGTAGCCTACGGCAAGATTTCCAATAATAGAAAACGCTGATAGCAGTATCATGGCCTTTAACAGGACTAGATAAAACCCCTGCTTAAGATTCGTTTCCTTCACTAACCCCATCTCTATTCTTTTTTAAATTAATACCAGTCATATTGAAAATCATAACATGATATTTTTAGGATAACAATCCTAATTTTGGAATTTTTTCCAAAATGATTCATCTGAGCATCAAGACAGAACAATACCCCGGAAGAGCCGGGTCATTCGTATATTTATTTAATTAATACCAGTATCTAGCTTAAAATGTTCTGGCTTTTTCTTCGGCTTCCTGCATTTTTTGGGAGAGTTCTCCCTGCGCATCAAATCCGATAACATCAAGTTGTTCCGCAGCGATTGTTGTAAAGTCGGTGATGCCCAGAAAACCGAAAATTGTTCTTAAATACCTGTCACCCATTTCATAAGCACCGCCTGCTCCTTCCGAATAAGCGCCGCCCCGGGTTACGATATGAACAGCTTTTTTTCCCTGGCATAAGCCCACGGGGCCTTGTTCGGTGTAATGAAAGGTAATCCCGGTGACCGTAATATAATCCAGATAACATTTGAGAATGGATGGAAAACTAAGATTCCACATTGGAGCAGCGATAATGATTTTATCACTGGCCTTGAACTCATAAGCATACTTTAAAACGGGATGATTGACGGAATCCGCGTCCTTTGGACCAAAAACAGATTGTAGATCCTCTGCAGACAGCGGCTTGACACCTTCCTGGTAGAGATCGTGGGTAATAATCTCATCACCAGGATTGTTTTGCCTGTAGGCGGTGATAAAACTCCCTGAAAGGCGAAACGTCCTCGACTGCTCGTCCGGCTTGGGATTTGCTTTAATATACAGTACTTTAGCCATAATTTTTATCCTCCATAATCATTGACAATCTTCAAATAGTTTTAGTCATTTTTGATAAAGCTATGACTGCCATTTCAAACCAAAACAATCATCTTCGCTTTGGCTGCTTTTGCCGAATTTTTCCCTTACCCTGGAGCTTCTCCTGCAGTTTCTCCAGCGCCTGGCGTATCTCCGGCTGCAAAGCGTCTTCCAATTTAGGATCTTCCAGATCTCCCATGCTGGCAAGGCTTTCAACATAGGAATCCCGAAGACCCCGATTGATTTCCACGAGCTGATAATCTTCTTTAATCCCGGCAAGCAGAGCGTCCCTGCTGCTGAGAAAGGTTTCTGAAGTTTCCCGGACTGATCCATTTGCCGACTTTGTCCGGACCGGAGCTTTTTGTTTGGCAGCCCGAGTTTCCGTTTTCTGGTGATCTTTCTGTGGGAGGGCATCCCGGGTCTCTTCGAGCGCAGCTTGAAAATAATTGATTTCTTCCATGAGCTTTGCCGCCCATTCCTTGACTACCTCAGGGCTCCGGGTAACGATAAAGGCCTCCTGAACAGATCCACCATTTTTCAGTAGGATCTTACATCCGGTCGGTGTCTCGTATTGATAGGTCGCACCGCGTTCCCTGGTATTGGTTACATCAATCACCCCGGGAATAATGTCTGTGATTTCGCGGCGCTTACTCAAATCCTCCAGCCAGTCCAGGGCGCCGGTAATGATACTGTGTTCCCTTTTAATTTTATTGCGGCGAAATTTCATATGATAACCTCAAGCTGCGCGACGGACAAAATAATTAAAAAACAGATTAAAAAAACAGATGCTGGATATCAAAATTTCCTTTTTCACTTAAGTTTAATAAGCCCATCGAAAACTGTGGCTGTCCTCTTCTTTCTGTTGGAGATCCAGGATTGAACAGCAATACCCCTTCATAGACATTTTTATAAGGTATATGGCTGTGTCCAAAGATAATCATATCTACATCTTCTCCCGAAAAGAAATTGTAAGCCCTTTCCGGGGTATTCTTTCCTGATCCAAGATAACCATGCGTAACACCAATCCTTAGAGAACCTAGTTTGGCTATGATTTTCTCCGGCAGCTCTTCCATTAACCAGTCACAGTTTCCTCTGACTGCAATGACCGGTGCAATCAAATCCAGTTCCTCGATTAGACTCTTCGTCACAACATCTCCTGCATGAATAATTGTATCAACCTCACTTAAAACATTCCAGACAAATGATGGGAGTTTCCGTCCATAGCGAATATGTGTATCAGAAAGAATGGCAATTTTCATTTCTTTCCTCCCGTTCTGTCAGACTGCTTTGGATACATGTTCCACATTTAATACTTTTCGGATTATTTGGTTAATTTCGTATTTATATAATAGTAATGAATAATTGCTGATTTGCCAATAGCTGTCTACATAATTTAACAGACAATATGTAAAAATAAACAGAGACATTCATCTCTGTTCTCTTCATTGTTATAGAACGTTATAAATACTGGCATTGACATTTTAAGGTTTTGCGAATTTCGTTGGCAACCCTCCAGGTTTCCTGCAAATGAGGAGTAAGCAGCTCTATCTTGCCGCTGAATCGGTCTACAAGCAGATCGGGGCTCGGATCACCGTCAAGGTCTTTATTGGAATGGCGGATATCTATCGCGATTTTATTGTCGTCAAACACAGGCGGAACAAAATAATTGAGTACTTCTTCTGTCGCATCTATCAGATCAGCCACTTGATCATCCGAATAACCTTCCCGTAAAAGAATCTCTTTAACCTGAGGCAAAGAATGATCTAAAGTAAGCAACATCTGCGCCCTTCTGACCATTTCAGGATCTATATTCATTCTGCCACCTCTTTTCATTAGCTGCTTATCAACATTTTTCCCTGTAAGACGGAACAAATACTACTATATTTTTTACTGACTTGGTGTTCTTGCCCAACATCAAATCTTTATTTTAATATATGTGCCAATTTAGTGGAGGTTAGAGTATGTTAAAATTTTTTTCGCTGCCTGCTGTTCTGGCAGCAATCTCCGGAGCTGCAATGGCCGTGCAGGGAACGCTGAATTCACAGCTGACGCAAAAAACTTCTTTGCTTTCTTCGACGCTGATCGTACACATCATTGGCAGTTTGATTGCCCTTCTGGCCGTATTGGCTTGGAAAGTACCTATGTTTGGGCATAAATGGCTGCAAATCCCTTGGTATCTCTATTTGGGAGGAGCGTTAAGTGTCGGAATCGTTGCCTTAGTCGCCATAACGATATCCAGAATTGGCGTATGCAATGCCACGACGGCCATTATCCTTGGACAAGTCGGCCTTGCGGTCATTATTGATCACTTTGGGCTTTTCGGGGTCCAAAGAATAAGTTGGAATCCGTGGCAGTTGCTGGGTCTTGCACTTTTTGTCGGTGGGGCAAAGCTGCTGTTTAAATAAATACTAGATTGTTCCGGAACGGCCATTGATCATATTTAAATTCAAGAGGATATTATAAACTTCTTCCGTGACCACGTATTTGTGAATATTGCCATTAGCGGAAAGCAGTAATATTTTTGTTGCTTCCCCTTTCCGATCTCCATCGATAAGCCTTATAATATACGCATAGCTCTCTGTCGACAAAGAAAGTTGCTGAAACTCGTTATCGCCGACAAACAACGCCCAGTATCCGTCTGAGATTTCACTGTCCCCAGTATAGATGGAATTATAGACACTATTTGTATCCGTCCCATCCCCTGTTGTTGTGGTATCCTTAACCTCACTTGATGTTGGCAGCGTAATTTCGCCTATTTCTTCAGTATTTGCAGTTGCGGAGGTTAGCTGATCGTAAACATTATGAAAAAAATCCGGGAATAGCAAATATCCGACAATACCAACGATGAATATCCATAATGCAAGCACTTTAATATCGCCCCAGATATCATTTTGAGGAGGACGTCCCCAGGCGTTGCTGCGCATAATACCACCCCAAGAAAATATACGTCCATTTATTGGAGAATATGACGTTGCATCTTTTAAATATTCCCCCTACAATTTAACTGAGGTGAAAAATTTTGATGGATTTGCTGCAAAAGAAACTGAAATTGCTGCCGGATAATCCTGGCGTTTATTTGATGAAAAATGCTACTGGTAAGATTATTTACGTTGGCAAAGCCAAGGTGCTGAAAAACCGGGTAAGGTCTTATTTTACAGGGTCCCATGATCAGAAGACCCAAAAACTTGTCAGTGAAATTACCGACTTTGAATATATCCTGACATCTTCTGAGGTTGAGGCTCTCCTGCTCGAATGCAACCTCATCAAAAAACACGACCCGTACTATAACATTATGCTGAAGGATGATAAATCTTATCCGTATATATTAATAACATCCGAAAAACACCCCCGGATTATTGTCACCCGTAAATTTTCCAAAAAAGCCGGCAAATATTTCGGTCCCTATCCCAATGCAACAGCGGCCAGAGAAACTGCCCGCCTGCTGAACCGGCTGCTTCCTTTCCGCAAATGCAGTCAGATCCCTGCCAAATCCTGTCTTTATTATCATATTGGACAATGTCTCGGTCCGTGTATCCATCCTATTGAGCCTGAACAATATCAGGAGGTCCTCGATAAAGCCACCATGTTCCTCCGCGGCAATCAAAAAAGCATCATCAACTGGCTGGAAGGAAAAATGACCAAAGCCGCCGAAGCGCTGCAGTTTGAGGCAGCCAGAGAATACCGGGATCTGATTCAAGACCTGAAAACCATCAGTGAAAAACAAAATATTACGCTAAGTGATTTGCGAAACCGCGATATCGTGGCCTACGCGTTTAATGAAGAGCTAATGAATATTCAGGTTTTTTGTTTTCGTCAGGGTAAACTGGTTACCCGGGACAGTTTCTTCTTTGCCTACTACGATGAACCGGAAGAATCATTTCTTTCATTTCTGATACAGTACTATACGGACGAGATGGTCATTCCGGATGAGATTTGTATTCCTGAAATCCAATCGACCGCAGTCATGGACATCCTTCCTCTGACCATACCTAAAAAAGGTAAAACCAAACAACTTCTGGCAATGGCCGCCTCGAATGCTGAGACTGTTCTGAAAGAAAAAATGGACCTGGAAAAAGACAAAAATGAAGAGATTCAGAAAACGATGACAGGATTATGTAAACTTCTCGGAATCGCTCAGGCCGATACGATCGAAGCCTTCGATATTTCTGGACTGTTCGGCAGCAATATTGTCGGGGGTATGGTTCAGTTTAAAGCCGGAAAACCCTTTCGGGCAAACTACCGCAAATTTAATATTGCTCCGCTCGCGAACAACAATGATGATACTGCCTACCTCAAGCATATTATCGGGCGCCGTTATTCCCGTCTGCAGAGAGAAGAATCCGCAATGCCGGATCTGATTCTGGTTGATGGCGGAAAAGGACAAGTCAAAGCCGCACTTGATGCTCTGAAGGAGCTCCGCTTGACCATTCCGGTTGCCGGTATGGTTAAAAACGACCGGCACGAAACGCGCAGTCTGATCAATCAAGCAGGCCGTGAGCTTTCTATTGACACCAGAATCGAGGTGTTTTATCTGATCCAGCGAATCCAGGACGAAGTGCACCGTTTTGCGATCACTTTCCACAGGCAGCAGCGGATTAAAAACATGACCGCATCGGAGCTGGATGGTATCCCCGGAATCGGGCCAAAACGAAAAAGAATGCTCCTCAGAACTTTTGATTCTTTGGATGCGATCAAAAATGCTGCACCTGAAGAATTTATTAAGTCCGGTTTGTCGGCAGTGGCCGCCCAAGAAGTCTATAACCACTTTCACCATACGTAAAAACAGGTATGATATTATTTTATATCTTGTTAAAAATTTTCTTTGATGTTTGTTTGATTTTTCTTCCTGCCTTGACAAGACAGTCAAAGACGTATATCCTAGAAAATGGATTAATGACTCACAAAAACGCGAAAATATAATATATTTTCGTTTTTTGTGTCTTATTCAGGAGTGATATTTTGAAGCACAAATACTCAATTATTATTATCCACCCTGACCACGACAAAGCACCCCGGCAGATTCAGTTTTCTGTCAAAGCGAAAAAAATGATTGTTACCAGCTCAGCTGCACTGGGTATCTTTTTTACGGGACTTTTTGCTTATGACATTTACCAGGCTCATTACATCAATGTTTATCAGCAAAAAATTGCCTATGTCGATAAGCTTGAAGATCAGTTGCAGGCCAAGGATCTGGAAATCGCTAGATTAAATGAAAAGACATCCGAAATCAATCAGAACTTGTTAACCATCTCCTCACTGGAATCTAAAATTGCCGGCATTCTTAAAATCCAGCAGAAAAGTACGACGGAAGTCAGCCGCGGCAGTTACTCCGTACAGTCATATTCCGAGCCGGAAAGCCTTGATCAGGCTTCAAATCTGCTCAATTCTCATGTGGAAACCCTGCAGGAGTATTATGATGCTTCCGTAGAATACAAAGACAAGCTGAACCGGACACCGAATATTCTTCCGGTCAATGGCCCGATCTCCTCACCTTTTGGCTATCGCCGCAATCCTTTTGGCGGCTGGAGCAGTGAATTTCATTCCGGTATTGATATTGCCTGCGATTATGGCACACCTGTCCAGGCGGTTGCTGCCGGGACCGTCACTTATGCAGGCTATGACGGTTATTGGGGACGAAGGGTGCAGATTGACCACGGCTATGGCGTTGTAACGTTTTATGCCCATAATTCCAAACTGACAGTCAAAGTCGGAGACACGGTTCAGAAAGGCGAGATTGTCGCGTACAGCGGAAATTCCGGCCGGAGCACCGGCAGCCACCTTCACTACCAGGCCTATGTTGACGGCGAACTCGTTGATCCGACAGTCTTTACTACCTATACCGAAGCGCAATAAAAAAAGGAGCGGCTAAGCATGTTTAGTAAAAAAGAAAACGACATAAAACCGGTTATCCGCAATATCAGCACGAACACAAATATTACATACATTGCCGAAGACTGTGAGCTCAAGGGGTCTTTGGTATCGAGCGGCAATATTCGGATAGACGGCAAGCTCGAAGGCACTGTTGAAGTCGGGGGCGACTTAATCATCGGTCAGTCTGCCTCAGTAAAAGCCAATATTTCTGCTGCTACAGCAACGATTACGGGCGTTGTCTGTGGGAACATTAAGGTCGGAGACCTGTTGGAATTAAGCCCTACCTCCCGCCTCTACGGGGACATCACCGCCAAACAGCTTAAGATCGACCAGGGCGCCATCTTTGTCGGCACAAGTTCGATCGTCTCTGACAGTATAGATCATCGCGATGATGCTTCCCCTGAAAAAAAGTCCTAAGAAACAATGCATATTCGGATTCGGAGTTTTGCAGGAATGCTGTAACAGCAGCCCAGCAAAACTCCTTTTTTAGCTCTGTGTCAAATATGAGGAATTTTTTCGTCCAATAACATATCTTCTTGAGGTCTAAGTTCTTAGATATTATAACATACGATATTTTTATTTATTTTATTAATTTCGCTATGGTTAGAGGCATATTGAAAATTTTTTTGAGTTATAACTTTATTTTTTTTATTTTCTTTCATAAGTACTGACAAACAAGCTTTGACTACCTCACTATCATATAAAACATTACTATGTTTTAATACTTCAGCCATTGCTTCTCCTAAACCACGGGCAGGTCTATAAGGTCTATGAGAAGACATCGCATCTATCGTATCCGCAACAGCTAATATCTTTGCTTCTATAAGTATTTCATTATTTCGTAAACCATTTGGGTACCCAGAGCCATTCATTCTTTCATGATGCTGTAAAATTATTTTAGCAATTGGCCAGGAAAAGTCTAAGGTCTTAATAACTTCAAAACCATTCTGAACATGCTCTTTGATTAAATTGAATTCATTATCTGTTAAATTACGAGGTTTATTAAGTATATCTAAAGGTATAGCTATCTTTCCAATATCATGTAGTAGTGCAGCTACTTTTATTCCTTTAATTTGTTCCTCCGGTAATTTCATTTCTTTGGCTATAGCACAAGACAAATTAGCAACATTTGTTTGATGAGAAGCCGTATATGAGTCCTTTTGTTCTAACAGTTCACTCAATGCTGTAATTGTAGATTGTGAAAGGATTTGTAATTTCTCATTGGTTTTTTTTAGTTTTGCTTCCAATGACTTAATTGCTTCCTTTTCCATTAATAATTCCGTTTGCACTTGCTTATACTTTGACATTTCACACATATATTCAAAGCGAACATCCCTGCCGTCCCTCCAACGGATTATCTTATTGGTAATTTCAAAATATTTATTTACAAAAGTATTATAATGTTCCCAGATATATGGTTTGTCCTTGGTTTCTTTTATAATTTGATTTGTACAAAAAATACATGGATAATCTTTATTATGCAAGACCTTATAGCATAACTCTCCTATCGGTTCTCTACCATAAATATCTTTAATAAATTTATTTGCATAAAGTATTTTGTAGTTTTCTATATCCGAAACGTAAATTCCCGCATTGATGCTATCAAACATAGTACAGTATTGAATACGTTCGAAATTCATGCTTTTTTTCGCCATATCATTTGCAATAGTTGAACAAAGAATTCTAGCAATAGACTGGAGAAAGTTAACATCAACTTCCAGCCATTCACGATAATTTCCCCATACATCAAAACCTAAACAACCGTAGTATATATTTTTAACAAATAACGGGATAATAAAAAGAGATTTTATCCTTTGGTTAAGTATTATTTTTTTTGTCATCTCATCGGGAATATCTTCAATGTCTGAAAAACATATTATTTTATTATTTTCCACTTGATTTAGTAACCAAGGTGTAAAACATTCCGACATATCATGAAGATTATTTTTTTCGTGCACGATACCGGGCGAAACCCATACAAAATTATTATTTATATTTGTTTCTTGATAAGGTTCTAATAAATAGGCTCGACTAACTAATAGAGTTTCTCCAAGAACTTGAAGACTTTTATTTATGCAATCGTCTATATCACTATCTTCAAGAGTAATAAGAGAAACTTTATTTAGCAATTGTTCATATATGAGTCTGTTTTTTAATGAATTTATTAAATTCCTTTTTTCAACAGCCAAATGTGTATGCAAAAATGCTTACTCACTTTCTAAAAGAAGTTTTATAATTTTAGAAGAAGTGTAAATCGGCTACCAAATGATCGTCATTTTAAATTTAAAAAATTCTTATTTGTTCTTAATTATACTATTATAAAACATTTTACTCAAGAAAAATTTTGTTTTTCAAAATATTTTTATTACTAAATATTTATTTAAAGCTCCATGAATGGTCAATAGCCGAAAAGCGGTTGGGGACACGATATAAACCCCTAAATTTACAAAAAGATACTGCCAACAGTATAAAACTATTAACAGCATCTTATAGGTTTGGAGTTACTCTTATTTAGGGGGTTATCCCTACAATACAGAACCTTATCTTACATACCACTT
Source organism: Dehalobacter sp. (assembly GCF_030063005.1). Lineage (NCBI taxonomy): Bacteria > Bacillati > Bacillota > Clostridia > Eubacteriales > Desulfitobacteriaceae > Dehalobacter > Dehalobacter sp. The sequence continues at coordinate 31,222 of NZ_JAPDHR010000037.1, read as the reverse complement.
TTGATGGTAGTCCCTTGGATTGTAGGATATCGAGAAGTAAATGTTGCGGCTTAGGTCAAGTAGGTTTTCCCACCAGGATCCCTTTGGTTTCCTGCAAGGGCGGTTTCCCCTTCCTCCTGGTCTGAAATGTTGCCATTTCTCAGAACTTGATCGCCACTTAGTCCGCACTTCAATCCTTCTCAATAAAACGCTCTAGAAGTTTTCCTTAACACTCCCGGTCACCCTAGCCTCTTTTGCAGAAAAGAATTTCCGGCAGGTATAACGGATGTTTGCCAACACCAGTTAACCAATCATCGCCTTTCCAACTTTTCCACCTCAAGGCAGGCTACACTGCACTAAGTTCCTTCCTAATGCAGGTTCATCCCCAAGCCGTAGCTATGTTTCAAACCACGTACCTGGGCCTCCACGGATAAAGGGTAGCGCCCACATGCCATTGCGGATCCCCCTCTGTCCTTAACTCCCAGCAGCAGCCCACGACTGGGCGTCCCAAGCCACCACCAGGAACTTCATCGGTATGCCCTTAGCGGATTCTTAGGCCCGCCCTCGAATGACCGTTTCATGCACTAGAATAACGCTCCATGATCCAAAGGAACCTTACACATCTGAAACTAAGATATAATTAGTTTTCACTAGTTCATTTTTATTAGCTTCCACATCATTTTATACATATAGCTTCCATATCATTTTATACATAATCCGTATTTTTTGCAAAAGCCGGATGTACTATAAAGCGAATTCATACCGCAGATAACTGAACGTTCGTTGATTAAAGAATCGTCTATTTCCGTCAGTTGATTATTTTCGGCTAAATTCGGCCAAAACAGTCTATATTGCCGACCAAAAACCACACCATTATTTGCCGTTTAAAAATAAAAGTCGATCAAAATTATGTATCATTTTTTTTGTGATATTTTTCCCATAGCGAACCATCAGCATATTGGCTGGATGAGATGTGATTTCCTCATCGTCCGTATCTTTAATAAGCAGATCCGTATGCGTCATCAGACGGCGCATCATTTCCCTGTATTCCCAAATCGGCAGGTTTGTTCCATCCAAATCCCAGTGCCAGTAATATTCTGTTGCAATCACAATATAGTCTTCCATTTTTTCGTCACCGAAAGCAGCTTCCAGCATCCTGCGGGCTACCCCATAATTGCGGTAGCGCGGAGACACTTCAATCGCTCCGAGCTCCAGAACTTTGTCTTGTCCGGATGACCACCGTTCAAATTCATCCGGCGGATGAAACGTAATATAGCCGACCAGCTCCCCATTGATTTGGGCTGAGACGACTTTTCCCTGTGGAAGACAGCTGATCTCAACAATGGCTTTTTTTTGTTTGGCAGCCGGACGGAAAGCTTTTAATTGCTGGTCAATTTCAAGCTTTTCCAAGATATCCGGAGATGTCACCCCGGATATCAGCAGTTCCCCTTTCGAAGTCTGGATAGTACAGGTAATGTTGATCCATTCCTCTTTATTCATTTACCCACCCTGCTAGGTATTCCGCCTGATCCGATGTCAGGCTGTCAATTTGCAGTCCAAGTGAATGAAGCTTCATCAGCGCAACCTTATTGTCCAGTTGTTCCGGAACATTAAAAACTTTGTTCTCAAGCCCCTGGTTTTTTACCAGATATTCGAGGGCCAAAGCCTGCAACGCAAAAGACGTATCCATTACTTCCACCGGGTGGCCGTCTCCTGCAGCTAAATTCACCAGTCTGCCTTCAGCAAGCAAGAAGATTTTTCTCCCGTCTTCAAGGGTAAATTCTTCAGTGTTGGGGCGGACCTTTCTTTTGGAAACAGCCAGAAGACTCAGGTCCTGCTTAGAGATTTCCACATCAAAATGACCGGCGTTCGCCAGGATTGCACCATTCTTCATCCGTGCAAAATGATCTTTTGTAATGACATTTTTATTGCCAGTCACGGTAATAAAGTAATCTGCCATAGAAGCGGCTTCCTTCATCGGCATGACCTCGTATCCGTCCATCCAGGCCTCATTGGCTTTAACCGGGTCAACTTCACAGATAATGATTTTCGCCCCAAGCCCTCTGGCTCTTAATGCCACACCTTTGCCGCACCATCCATAACCAACGATACAAACCGTTTTTCCTGCAACGACCAGATTGGTTGTCCGCAGAATCGCATCCCAGACGGATTGACCCGTTCCATATCGGTTGTCAAATAAATACTTGCTTCTGGCATCATTGACGGCCATCATCGGAAATTCAAGCTTTCCTTCCCTGGACATGGCTTTTAATCTGAGAATACCTGTTGTGGTCTCCTCCGCTCCACCTCTAACCTGGCCAATCAATTCCCGCCGGCAGGTATGAATTGTTGAAACGAGATCCCCACCGTCATCAATGATATAATCAGGCCCAAAATCGAGGGCCTTGTTGATATGCACTTTATACTCCTCATCTGTCGCACCGTGCCAGGCATGAGCCCTGATGCCGTTTTCGACCAGAGCCGCTACCACATCATCCTGCGTAGAAAGCGGATTGCTGGCGACCACAGCAACTTCCCCGCCTCCCGCCTGAATTGTCAAGGCCAGGTATGCGGTTTTTGCTTCCAAATGAAGGCAGATGACAATTTTTTTCCCTGCAAACGGGCGCTCTTGAATATATTGATCCCGAAGTGAATTCAACACCGGCATGTACTGTTTTACCCAGTCTATTTTTCGTTGTCCGTCAGCAGCCAGCCTAATATCTCGAATGGTAGAAACTTCGTTCATCTTAGCACCTCCTCCGCTTTATTATACACGTATTTGTTCTAAAAGTCAGACTGCTTCAGAAGAAAATCAGGCTCCTTTTCAGGACCTGATTGTACAGTCTTGCTTGCGTACTTATGCTGTTTCTTTCGGACTTTTTTCCTTGCTGCAGGCAGCAACTTTTTGAGCAATTACATCAAACAGCGCCGACTGATATTCTTCAACTTGCCCTTCATCGGAAAGCGCTGTCAGTCTTGGATCAATCGGCAATTGGCCGAGATAAGGAATTTCATTCGCCGCAGCTTCCTTCTCTCCAGCCGGTTTGCCGAATATCTCAATGCGCTTGTTGCAGTCCGGGCATTCAATATAAGCCATATTTTCAACAAGTCCATAAAAAGTAGCTTTATACATGGTGGCCATTTTTATGGCTTTACGGACAACCATGTTAGCGAGCTGCTGAGGACTTGTGACAATAACCAAACCATCCACCGGAATAGACTGCAATACGGAGATCGGCACATCACCGGTTCCCGGAGGCAAGTCAATCAGCAGGTAATCAAGTTCTCCCCAGATCACATCCGTCCAGAACTGTTTCACCAGTTGGGAAATGACCGGACCTCTCCAAATCACAGGATCATCCTCATTTTCGAGCATAAGATTCAGAGAAACAATCTTGATGCCACTCATGGATTCGACCGGCATAATCCCCTTTTCAGCGGCACTTGCTTTGTCTTTGAGACCAAAAATCTTCGGAATGCTGGGTCCTGTGATATCCGCATCGAGAATGCCGACTTTATAGCCCTGACGCATCAGGCTTACAGCAAGCATGCTCGTTACAGAGGATTTCCCGACTCCACCCTTGCCGCTCATGACTGCGACAACATTTTTAATATTACTTAATTTTTGAGCTTCAGTAAGTTCCGGAACTGAGGAGCAGCTGCCGGAGCAGGTTGAAGCTGTTGAACAACTGCTGCATGGACTACTCACCTTTTTTACCTCCATTATTCGCTTACAAGTTTTTCCAGCTGATCGAGCAGCTCCACAAAAACATCCAGTGCCTGCTTAACCGGTTCCGGTTTTTCCATATCGACTCCGGCTTGGCGCAGAAGTTCGATCGGATAATCTGAGCCTCCGCTGGACAAAAACGCCAGATACCGCTGTACAGCAGGTTCCCCTTCCTGCACGATTTGCTGAGCGAGAGCCGTCGCTGCTGAAAATCCTGTCGCATACTTATAAACATAGAAAGCATTATAAAAATGCGGAATCCGTGTCCATTCCATATTGATCTGTTCATCCAAGACAATGTCTGACCCAAAATATTTCAAGTTCAGGTCCCGGTAAATTTCGGACAGGTAGTCCGCCGTGAGGGATTCATTCCGTTCGGCTGCAGCATGTATTTCCTTTTCAAACTCTGCGAACATGGTCTGCCTGAACACGGTTCCCCTGAATTGTTCCAGATAATGATTAATCAGATAGGCCTTCATTTTACTGTCATTCGAGGCATTGATCATATGACGCATAACCAGGGATTCGTTCAGTGTGGACGCAACCTCGGCCACAAATATTTTATATCCTGCATAAAGATGCGTCTGGTTTTTATTTGATAAATACGTGTGCAGGGAATGCCCCATTTCATGGGCCAGCGTAAACAGGGAATCCAGCGTATTCTGATGATTCAGCAAAACATAAGGATGGGAGCTGTACGTGCCCCAGGAGTAGCCTCCGCTTGTTTTGCCGATATTCTCATAGATATCGATCCAGCCGGAACGAAATCCTTCGTCCAGAATGTCCAGATACTCTTCTCCCAAAGGTTTCAGCCCTTCGCGTGCAATGGATTTCGCTTCCTCAAACGGAATATGCGTATCCATTTCAGGGACGAAAGGAACATAAATATCATACATATGCAACTCAGTAACGCCGAGGACTTTTTTGCGCAGCTGGATATACCGCTGGAACTGCGGCAAATAGTCATGAACTGTCTGTATCAGCGCGTCGTAAACGGAAAGTGGCACTTTGTCGTCGTCAAGAGCGCTTTGAATCGCAGAATCATAGTGTCTGACCCTTGCATAAAAAACATCGGCCTTGACACTCGCTCCGAGCATTGCCGCCCAGGAGTTTATTTGTTTGCCGTAAGCCGCATACATCGTCGTAAACGCATCCTGTCTGACTCTACGGTCTTTGCTTTCCATATACCGGATAAAATTTCCCTTGGTCAGTTCAATTTCCCGGCCTTCTTCATCCTTGATCGGACCGATTTTCAGATCCGCATCGTTGGCCATGCTGAAAATCGTGCTTGGTGCTGAAGCCAGTTCGCCTGTTTCAGCCAGGATTTTTTCCTCGGCCAGACTCAAGACATGTTGTTTTTGTCTCAAGATATTTTCCAGGTAATGATGATAAATCTGCAATCTCTCATCCTGACGAATCTCACTAAAGCGTTCATCCGGAATAGCCAGGATTTCCGGAACAATAAAGGACAAGGCGCTTCCGGCCTGTACTGAAAGCATTGTCGCCCGGTCTGTCATCCCCTGGTAACGGGAAATCCGGTTATCTTCATCCCTTCTCATCCGGGCGTACGTAAACAGTTCTTCCAGGTTCAGGCTGAAACGGTCTGCCCATTCCATACATTCAACAAAAATGTCCGCACCGCCGGCAAGCTGTCCCTGATATTTTGCGGAAAGCCCAATCATCTTTTCTGTTTCGCTAAACATTGTCTCCCAGTCCTGATCACTGGCAAAAATATCTTCGAGTCTCCATTTATATTCCTGCGGGATTTCTTCCCTTGAACGTAACGTCTCTGACAAACTGATCCCTCCAAATAATTGATCTTCTCGAAATATTATACACAGTAAAAGAAAAAATTACTAATTTGTTGAGCAAATTAATACTAATTGTTTGCCCTTAATAACAAGAATACCAGTCTGTGTAAACGACAGGTTGGTATCTTTTTATTCGGCTAAATCTGCCCATGTTGTATAAGGCTTCCTGCCAAGATTAAGATTTGTGTAGCGCTTCTCGCCGGTTATTTCACGGTCACCGGCAACCCATTCCGGAAATTCCAGCGGATAATCTTCCTGCGGAATTTCTGCATCCACCGTAATCAAGCCGGTATTTTCCTCTTCATAAACATCAATCTCCCAGATTATTCCCTGACCGCTCTTCACTGTATATCTCGTCTTAATGATGGGCGGGCTTATTGCCAAGGACATAAGCTTCCGAACCTCATCCTCCGTTACTTCCTTGGCCGGAGTCTCCAACTCGAACCGCCTGTTTTTCGTATAATAATCCTTGATTGTCAACATCATTTGATTTCCCTTGATTCTGAACCTGACCGATGGTTTTTCCGAAAGATAACCTTGAATCATCCGTTCCCCTTTCTTCAGTTCCGGCAGAAGATGCTGATGAACAAGGTACTTGCGCTCAATCTCCAGTCCCAATATCCCCAACTCCCATACGAGTACCATAATAACCCCTAAAATTACAATAAATGGCGAGCAGATTTCTTGGTAAGACAAGGCGGTATTACGAGAAATCTGCTGACAGTATATGAATTTAGGGTTGACATGGTACTATTGCAAATTTATTTTATAAGCTTCATTATACCTTAAATTTTCCAAGGTCTATATAAGTCTATTTAATTTATTATCTATCTTTAATCTAATAATAAGGTTGAAATTTTGATCAAGTGTCTTCTGTTTTAGCTCCTGGTTTTTTATCGTAATCAACAAGTTTCAAATAACCCCACGTCGCCAATGGGAACCAGATAATAAAGAGGATGATGGGATAAACCAGCGGACCCGTATTTATAATTCCCAGTTTTGAGATCACCTGAGAAAACATCACGCTGTAAAATATCCCGGATAAGACATAAACATAGCGGTAAATATTTTTCTTAGGTAATAAATAGAAGTATATAACATAAAATACTGCCCAGGATATCGGAGCAAAAAAATGCACTGCCATTATCCCGAACTCCTGGTAATTGATATACCCGAACAATCCGGTGAAATAGCCGATGCCCGCCGCAATAACATCAAATATAGCCCCGAATATGATTCCGTAGATCGATAGTCTTCGAATTTCTGCTCTCGGAACAACGGCAACCATAGTCAATACAAAAATAAATGTATAGACCATCGGAATAAATTTTACAGCCATAAAACGTGCTCCTTTACTGAAGAGAATGCTGATATTAATCATTCCTGCTTTTCGGAATTATTATGCAAATGACAGTCCAAAATGTTGTATATCAGGAAACAAAAATCTATGACATGACCAATCATTGTCCAATTAAGAAAGCAATTGATGTTCATAAGGCATACAAAGCAAAGAGCACCTCCTGACTGTTTATGACAGCAGCGGGTGCTCCTTGCTTATTTTAGCCGGAACATTTGTACCTGCTCGTAATGCTTAATCTTAATACCTGCTCTCTTACTGCTTCCCAATCTGCTGCAGCGCTTCAACTGCTGAGGCATCGGCAAGGGTCGTTGTATCACCGATTGCCCGCCCTTCAGCGATGTCCCTCAAAATTCTGCGGATAATTTTTCCACTGCGGGTTTTTGGCAATTCTTCCGTAAGATGAATTTCATCAGGTCTGGCTATTGCCCCGATTTTGGCCGCAACATGATTCTTAAGTTCGTTCACCAGGTCTTCCCTAGCTGCAACCCCTTCACGGAGAGTGACGAAAGCTGCGATTGCCTGCCCTTTAACTTCATGGCTTTTACCGATGCAGGCAGCCTCTGCCACAGCCGGATGCTCAACAAGGGCGCTTTCAACTTCTGCCGTACCGATTCGATGCCCAGAAACATTGATGACATCATCGACTCTGCCGATAATCCAGAAATAACCGTCTTCATCGACTTTGGCCCCGTCCCCGGCAAAGTATCTGTCTGGCCATGTACCCCAGTAGGTATCCTTATAGCGCTTGTCATCACCATAAACCGTTCTGAGCATTGCCGGCCAGGGTTCCGTGATCGCAACGAATCCAACCTCTCCGTTTTGAACCGGCTGTCCGGATCTGTTCAATATTTCGACTTTGACACCCGGGAAAGGCACAGAACAGGAGCCAGGCTTCATGTCGGTTACTCCTGGCAGAGCTGAAATCATAATCATTCCTGTTTCAGTCTGCCACCAAGTATCGACGATCGGGCATCTTTCTCCGCCGATATGCTTGTGATACCATAACCAGGCTTCAGGATTGATCGGTTCTCCAACCGTCCCGAGGAGCCTTAGGCTAGTCAAGTTTCTTTTCTGGGGATAGCTTTCTCCCCATTTCATAAAGGTCCTGATTGCCGTAGGCGCGGTATACAGAATGGTTACCCCGTACTTTTCAATCAGTTCCCAGTATCTGTCCTTCGCAGGGTAGTCAGGCGTTCCTTCAAAGAGGAATATCGTCGCACCGTTGGCCAGCGGTCCATATACCAGATAGCTGTGGCCTGTGATCCAGCCGATATCCGCCGTACACCAGTAAATATCGTTTTCCTTCAGATCAAAAACATACTGATGGGTCGTCGAAACCCCTGTCAGATAACCTCCGGTCGTATGCACAACGCCTTTAGGCTTTCCGGTGGTGCCGCTCGTATATAGGATGAACAAAATATCTTCCGCATCCATTTCTTCAGCCGGACAATCGGCTGCAGCATCCTTCATCAGCTCATGATACCAGACATCTCTTTCTCCTTGTACGGCATTATCTAGGCCTACCCGTCTGACCACGATGACTTTATCGATTTCCGCGACACCTTTCAGAGCCTCATCGACATTTTCTTTGAGCGGAAGAACCTTTCCGCGGCGATAGCCGGCATCAGCCGTAATCACAATCTTCGATTTAGCATCATTGATTCTGTCCCGAATGGCCTCAGCGCTGAATCCGCCGAAGACCACACTGTGCGGCGCTCCGATTCTGGAGCAGGCCATCATGGCAACGACTGCTTCCGTAATCATCGGCAAATAGATAGTGACAACATCCCCCTTTTTCACACCGAGAGAGCGAAGTACCCCCGCAAATTTGCTGACTTCATGATGCAGCTCCCTATAGGTGAGCATTTGGGTATCACCATTTTCGCCTTCAAAAACAATGGCATTTTTATCCGCCCGGGGCCCGGCTAAATGCCGATCCAAACAATTGTAAGACGCATTGAGTTTACCGCCGTTAAACCATTTGGCAAATGGCGGATTCCACTCCAGAACAGTATCCCATTTTTTGAACCAACTAAGCGTTGAAGCCCTCTCTTCCCAAAAAGCCAGTCTGTCTTCTGCCTTTTGATAAATGCCCGGGTCGGAAATGAGGGCATCTTTCCTGAATTCCGCTGAACTCTGAAAGACGTGTTTATTTTCTGAACTTTGGGTAATCTCTTTGGACATCTCGTTTTTCCTCCTTACCGACCCAACGATAATTTTTTATTTTTTTCATCATATCATAACCGGCTGCCCGAATCGTCTGCTTTGGAGCCAATTGCCCGTATTTAAGGGTTAAACGCAAAATACCGGCCTTCGCCGGTATCTCCAGATTTCTTTATCATCTTATCTATATGTGTCTTTAAATATCTTGCTTCTCATCTGATCATTCATTCCTGCTTATAGATCAATAAGTGAAACAGGCAGCGTACGTTCCACTGCCTGTTTCAGCCACCTCGTCCACCTTTTCTCCCAGGAAGGTTCCCCATCCTTCCAATTAATTATTTTACTTGATGATATTTTCAAATGCAAGTGCAAATCCAAATATGTCCAACATAGGTACTAGTCCTTGAGAAATTTCCTTTCCAGATAAGCGGTAATTTCCTCCGGCTGGCACCGGTATACCTCCTGGGCAGACTTCTCTCTTAAACCCTGTAGCCCGGAAGGGATATCCCAGCCCGTCAAAGCGCTGAGCCTGGTCAACGCTTCCCAGGGGTCACATTCTCTGTACCTGTCACCGGCAATTGCTGTCAGCACGCTTTGAGCAAACTTGAAAGGACTCGCCGTTGAAGTCAGGACAGTAAAGGTTTTGTCCCCGCTGTTTTCTCGATAATCGTTGTAAACCTTCATCGCGACAGCCGTATGCGGGTCCAGCAGATAGTTGTCTTCTTCATACACTTTTTTGATGGTTTCGAAAACACCCTCTTCATCCGTCCAGCCAGCGATCATATTCTCCCTACAGGCAGTCAAAGTATCCGGATCCGCACTGAACTTCCCTTCGCTGGAGAGACGTTTGAACCAGCTACTGATCTTGCCGGCATCTCTTCCGGATACTTCAAACAAAAAGCGCTCAAAATTGCTGGAAATAAGGATGTCCATTGAAGGTGACGAAGTCAGATAAAACGGACGATTGCTTTCATAAGTTCCGGCAGTGAAGAAGTCCGTAAGCACATTGTTTTTATTCGATGCACAAATCAGCCTGCCCAGTGGCAGTCCCATTCTCTTAGCATAATAAGCTGCCAGAATATTGCCAAAATTACCCGTGGGAACCACGATGTTGATTTTCTCTTCCGCAGCAGTTTTTCCGAGTCTTACTGCCTCGAGATAGGCCCAGAAATAATAAACAATCTGCGGCAGCAGTCTTCCCCAGTTGATGGAATTCGCTGAGGAGAAAACCATATGGCTGGCATTCAGTTTTTGGCGCAGTTCTTCAGATGAAAAAATCTTTTTAACTGCAGTCTGGCACTCGTCAAAATTTCCGTTGATCGCCACAACGAAAGTATTTCCTCCGCCTGTTGTAACCATCTGGCGTTCCTGCACAGCGCTAACGCCGCCGTCGGGATAAAAAACCACAATCCGAGTACCCGGAACATCCTTAAATCCGTCCAAGGCGGCCTTGCCGGTATCTCCAGAAGTCGCCGTAAGAATCAGAACTTCCACATCAAGTCCAAGTTCTTTAATACTTGCAGTAAGCAGATAAGGCAACACCTGCAGGGCCATATCTTTAAAAGCAGCGGTCGGGCCGTGCCAGAGTTCCAGCATCCCGCAGCCGTCGACTTCAACAAGCGGTGCGGGGTTTGACGTATCAAAACGTCCGTCTCCGTATACTTTAACTGCCTCTTCCAGCGTTCCTGCCGGTAGATCTCCGCAATACAGCTTCATAATTTGCAGCGCAAGCTCGGCGTAACTGCAGTTGGCATATTGTTTCCAATCCACGCAGGGGATCTCCTGAGGAACAAATAGTCCTCCCTGAGGTACCATTCCTAGAGCAATCGCCTGGGCAGAGGTCTGAGCATCAATGTTGCCGCGGGTACTAAGATACATTTTTTCTCCTCCAATAATCACTGTGCAATATTTCAATCATCAATAATTGATATTTTACTTGATTTTATATGAAAAGACACGTAAAAACAATATAACTATAATAGAATCCTGCTTAACTATCAAGGATTATCCTGTATTATTTTGAACACAAGACAAGGTATTTTACGCCTGAGCAAGAATATATTGGATAAGCGACTGATGCACTGGATAAAATGACTCATGTGGCTTGACATTCCTCAAATCAACCAGAAAGCAAGGCGAAATACGATGAAAGATAATTTCACCCGCAAATACAGACAGACTTTGCTGCTTGGCTTAATCAAGGTGATCCAGGAACTTTTCCCCGAAGAAATACTGAAGATTCCATATTCCATTCTTGACGGCGTTTATTGTGAATTTTCCGGCTCCCTGGTCTCTCCCAGAGAAGTCAGATTGATTGAAACAACACTAAAGAACTGGGCTACTCATAAAAATTTCATTAAATTTTTAGGGAAAGATGAGAGTTTTCATATCTATAAATTGGATGAAACCATTATTAAATCAATTTATGCCGCCTTCGAGGATACTTCTGCTATCAAGGATTTCCGGCTTATTCCTTTTCAGCCGGGATTTATCCTGGATTTTTCCGATGAATCCGGTTATTTGGCAGACTTTGTTCTTCCCAAAAAACTTTCAGCAACCTATACGGAAACGCAACGCTGGCTTGAAATCCTGGATCTGGCTGAGGTCAAGGACGTGAATTCCTATATCAGAAACGGCCGCTCCATCGATCTCATTAACATTGCTGAAGCTCTCCAGGAGAAAAAGATTGCGGACATTGCGGATATCATAACCAATGAAAATAAAAATGTCAGAATCGTGCTGATTTCAGGACCATCCTCGTCAGGGAAGACGACCTTTACCCATCGTCTCTCGACTCAGCTGATCGTCAACGGCCTAAAACCGATTTCCTTATCTCTGGACAACTATTACCTGAATCGGGAAAACATTCCGCGTGATGCTTCCGGACAGCTGGATTTTGATACCCTATATTCCCTGGACCTTGCGCTGCTCAATGAACATCTGGATAAGCTGATTATGGGAGAAACGGTCCAGACGCCGGTATTTAACTTTTTCACCGGAAAGAGAAATCCGGACGGAAATGATATCCATCTCGACTCGGACAATATCCTGCTGGTCGAAGGCCTTCATGCCCTGAACCCAGGTTTGCTCACCATTAACAGGAATTCGTTCTTTAAAATCTATATCAGTGCGCTTTTCCTGCTGAATATCGACCGTCACAACCGCGTCCCGACAACTGAGGCGAGACTGATCAGACGAATTGTACGCGACGATAAATTCAGGGGCTTTGGTCCGGAGCGGACTCTGAATCAGTGGCCAAGTGTCAGACGCGGGGAAAATACCAGCGTTTTTCGCTACCAGGAAGAAGCTGATATCATGTTTAATTCCAGCCTGCTCTTTGAAATGAACGCTCTACGTTCCTTTGCCGAACCCCTTCTTAAGAAAATTCAGGAAACAAATAGGTTTTACGATACTTCCGTTCGTTTGCTGAATCTTCTGTCGTTTTTTGAACCCATGGACACATCCAACATCCCCTTAAATTCAATCCTCCGGGAATTTATCGGTGGCAGTATCTATTGTGAATAGTCATAACAAATCATTCAAGGAGAAAATGATGGAACCCAACAGACTTATGATGCGTGATTGTAAAATAAACCGCATTCTTCATATTTTAGAACAAACCTATCCTGAAGCACACTGTGAGCTAAATTTCCGCAACCCCTTTGAACTCCTTGTCGCCACGATTCTCAGCGCCCAGACCACAGACCAAAAGGTCAACAAAGTAACAGCCGTACTTTTCGAACGCTGCCCCACTCCCAAAAAGATGTTGGAGATCACTCCCCGCGAGTTTGAAGAAATCATTCACCCGATCGGACTCTTCCGCACCAAAGCCAAAAATATTCTGCAGACCTGCGAGCTGCTCATTGAAGAACATCACGGAGATGTCCCCTCGAATCTGGATGACCTCGTAAAAATGCCGGGCGTTGGCCGTAAAACAGCCGGAGTAGTCTTAGCAAACGCCTATGGCATTCCCGCTTTGCCTGTGGATACCCACGTACTGAGGGTTGCCAATCGGCTCGGTCTGTCCCGGGAAAAAGACCCTTCTAAAGTAGAAAAAGAGCTTACCGCTCTTATCCCTATGGAACTATGGATTGATACCCATCACCGTTTGATTTTTCACGGTCGCAGACTTTGCCATGCCCGGAAGCCGGAATGCCCGGTCTGTCCTTTGAAAGACTGCTGTCCGGTATTTACCAGTGCTTCCTAATATCAATTCTTCCTCACCCTATTTTACAACATGAGCTGTCAACTGCATTAATGTGCTGCGGTTTTTCACCCCGGAGAGATTCTCACCCGTAATTTGCTCTCCTGCTTTTAATACTGTACCGTCCTCAAGCTGAATGTCATTATTCAGCGTTTTTCCGAGCAGGAACTGAAGCTGGCGCTGCTCAAAGACATTGAAATCCTCCGGATATATGATTGTCCCGCTATTTTCAGCTGTCTTCAGCAAACTTTCACTCTTACCGAACTGTTCGATTTTCTTCTTCAGAAGCTCTTTTTCACTCAAGGCCGGGCTCTCCTTACCGCTCGATGGCTCGGATGCCTCTGACGCCTTGTTTCGTTCCGGCTTGATCAGTTCCTTGGCTTGTTTTCCTGCAGAAGGATTGTCATCAATCAGAATGATCTCCTTACCGTACGTAATCACGTGATCACACTTAAATTCGCTGCATTTCCCCTGCGGATCAACAACCTCACAGGCTGCAATCGTTCCGGTTGTTTCATTGAACAGTATTTCCTTCACCTGACCTATCAGGCACCCCCGGGTCGTCAGAACCTGAGAACTAACGACCTTGACATCTTTTTTTAGAAGTTCCACAGCAAGGTCGTTATGCGCAACATCTTGAACAACGGTGCTGTCATTGATGATTAATGCATAATCCCCTAATCCCAGGATATCGGCGTAAGCGATTAATCTTGCACCAAAATAATCTGACGGCTGGTCGATAACAAAGAAAGCCAAACTCCCATCCTCAGAATTGATGATGATGTCTTTGACAGTGCTGATTTGCTTTCCTTCATTTATGCTGATAATTTTCAAGCCCCGAATTTCTGCCGAAGACTTCATTTTCCGATATCCTCCCGCCTATTAAAAATGACTGTCATTACACTCTGGATGTAGTTCTACAATCATACAAAATTCTCCTTCTTTATCGAATAAAATACATATACAACCTTATTGCTTCAATAACTGAATAAGGTCCATATGAGGCTGAAACAAAGTGCAGCCAGCCAGGGCAGCACATTCAGCCGGACAATCTGTGCGGCTTCCGTTTGGGTGACTGCACTAACAATAGCCGGAAATCCCCATGGAATCACTGCAGCGTCTGTCCAGATCGCCGTAACCTGTCCCAGAACGGCCAAAGGAACGGCTGAAATTCCGGCCGCCTGGCCGAGAGCCGCCGCAATCCCGCCGGTTAACGGCAGAGCAGCGAAACCGGATCCGCTCATTGCCCCCAATACCGCTGTCAGCATCACCAGCAAAGCACAGGAATACTTATTAAGCACCACGATACCAGATAACTTATAGGCCAGCTGTTCCAGATAGCCCGCCCCTTGGTGCAGCAGGACATTTTCATAACCGGAATGCGTCCCGAGGAGGAAGAAACCTGATATTACAACGATCGGGGCAAATACCTCCATCGAAAACTTCATCCCAGTCTGGATATGACGCCCAAAAGTATTAAAAGATGTCTTATAATCAGTCAAAATCGTGCCAAAAATTAGGACAAGCAGCGTTACGCCGCCGATAACCGCTACAGCACTGTCTCCCCGCAGTCTACCATAGATCAGCCAGATCACTGCCAACAAGTAAAATGCAGCTGCTGCCAGGGCCAGGACCGTTCTTTTTCTTTTCTGAATCTGATGATTTTGCTTTGTCGGAGGAAGTACATCAAGTTCTTTTTGCTGCTCCTCCCCCTTCTGCCCGTCCAGTAGTTCCCTGTTGTCTGCCACCACGTACGCAGGAATGTTTTTCTTCTGCTGGACCAGCATCATCCGAAAGCCAATCAAAGAAGCGATGATCCCGCTTCCGCATACAAGCGGCAGAGACTGCCGTAAGACCTGCTCCAGAGCGACGCCGGCTGACCTGGCGCTAAGACTGGGCGCACCCTGAATCACGTAATCACCTGCCAGCGCAATTCCTTCGCCAAAAATGCATAGACCAACCGCCAAACCAAGCGGAGGGATCCGGCTGCGGTGAATCAGTGGAAGGATCAAAGCCCCCAGCAGGGAAACTGCAGGCGTTGGCCACAGAAATAAACTAAAGGTAAGCAGCATGACCCCTGCGAGCCAGTACAAATAAGCGGCATTTTTAATCTTCAGAATTGGCTTGATCAGGATGGTTTCCGTTTTCGTTTCTTTCAGCATGCCGGTCATAGCGACCACCAATCCGATCAGCAGGATGATCGGAAGCAGATCCGCAGCTGTCAGGAGAAACCCCCGAAAGGCAGCCTGAATTCCCCCAAAGAAGCTGCCGGTATCCAGCACGCCTACGGCCAGAAGTCCAATGGCAGCAATGATTACCGGTTTTTTCTTAAAAGAAATGGCGATTATGATCAAAAGAATAAAAGCAAAGTAAACGAGCATGCCGGGACTTGGCAAACGACTTTCACTTCCTTTTCCAAAAGACAAATGCTATACTTTTTTATGGGTTGAATCATTTGAAATGAGAGGACTATGATCATGAAACATTATGATATCGGTATTGTCGGCGGTGGAATCTCCGGTATAATGTGTGCCTATGAACTGATCAAACACAACCCTAAGCTTAATATCTGCATTTTTGAAAAAGGAAACAGTATACGCGACCGAAAATGCCCCCTAACCGAAAACAAATCAGTAAAATGTGCCAATTGCCCGACCTGTGCGATCATGGAGGGGTTCGGAGGGTGCGGTTCCTTTTCTGACGGAAAATATAATTTTACCACCGAATTTGGTGGCTGGCTGAATGAGTATGTCTCCAATGACAATGTCATGGATCTGATAGAGTATATGGATTCCATTCTTGTTGACTTTGGTGCAACGACCAAACGTTTCAGTACCCAGACTCCCAAAGCGCGCGAAATCGGAAAAATTGCACTCCAAAATGATCTTCATCTTCTCCAGGCCGAAGTCAAACACCTTGGCACTGAGAATAATCTTAAAATCATGACCAATATCTTCAACTTTTTAAAAGACAAAGTTGAAATCAGACATAAGACAGAAATCATCGATATCTCCCAGGATCAAGACAGGTATATTTTGTCCGCAGCCAGTGGGGAATATTCCTGTGACCGTCTGGTCTGCGCGGTTGGCCGGGTTGGAAGCGAGTGGTTTACTTCATTATGCAGGAAAATGAATATTCCGATGACGAACAATCAAATTGATCTCGGCGTCAGAGTCGAACTTCCTTACGAAGTGTTCAGTCAGATCACCGATGAAGTCTACGAGGCTAAGTTGCATTACTACACCCGGAAATACAATGATCTGGTCAAAACCTTCTGCATGAATCCCCAGGGACATGTCGTCACAGAAAATACCGTCGGCGTACTTACTGTAAACGGTCACAGCTATTCCGACGATAAACTGAATAGCAACAATACCAATTTTGCGCTGCTGGTCTGCAATAAATTTACTTCTCCGTTCAACGAACCATTAAAGTATGGCAAATATATCGCCACGCTTTCCAACATGCTTGGCGATGGTGTCATCGTTCAGCGCTTCGGCGACCTGATTAAAGGCCGGCGGACAAATGAAAAAAGAATGATGAAATCATTCACCAAACCCACTTTGCAATCCGCGAACGCCGGTGATCTTGGACTTGTCCTTCCGAAACGCCATCTCGATAATATCATTGAAATGATCTATAAACTGGATAAAATCGCACCCGGGACGGCGAACTATGATACATTGCTTTACGGCGTTGAAGTGAAATTCTATTCGGCCAGGCCACAGTTAAATAAACAACTTGAAACGAAGTATCCGAATTTTTATGCGATCGGCGACGGCGCGGGGATTACACGCTCCCTGTCCCAATCCGCAGCCAGCGGCATCTACGTCGCCCGCAATATACTAAAGAAGGCTTGAAGCTTAGCTGGCTTATAGGTTTTGGCTTATCTGCGGGCTATAATACCGCTTTTCGGCTATTGGCCCGTAAATCTGCATGCTAGAAACTATGTAAACTATAGATTGCTTTCTAGGTAGTCGAGAGCTTCTTCTATACAGGGGTAGCTGCTGATACCTTCCGCAGCGGCTGCATCCCCGATCATAAGGAAATCGTTTGTTTCGTCTTTCATTGGCAAATCCACAATCGTATTTCCAAATACAATGACTTCCTCACTGCGAATACCAAGGATCTCTTTGACCACAGCAAGGGCCCGACCCTTGCTGTTTTCTTTGGGCATGACCTCTACACAATCATCGTATCGATTGATTTTATACTTATTTCTCTTCACCGGTTCTAGAGCTTGTACTGCCTGATACAATAAATTAACCGTGGAAAAATCCTTAGGTGTGGCAGTCAGCATCGTCTGATTGGGCTGGAACCAGAGATCCGGAAATTTTTTCAGAAGGTCTTGCTTCATTACCTCACCTACCTGGTGCGGGATAGCTTCAAGCTTTTTCTCCCATTTACGCAGCGGCTCAAAAATAACGCCGCCGTTTTCTCCCGCAACCAAAGGTTGACAGATTCCAATTCCCCTGGCCAATCCTGCCAGGTAGGAAGCCGTCCGACCGGAAATAAAAACAATTCTGATCCCCTGACGTTCCAGCGATCTTAATTTACAGGCTACCTGGGCAGTAATCGGATCGTCCGTTGGTGCCAAGGTACCGTCAATATCAAATACAGCAAGCTTGATTCCTATGCTAATCCCCTCCTTGATTGTACGAATACTTTCAAATACACCAAAGAACCAACCGTATAGTTGTATCCCGAAGGAGATTTTCTAATTCAATATATATTATTTTTATTAACCAATTAATT
Organism: Dehalobacter sp.; assembly: GCF_030063005.1. Lineage (NCBI taxonomy): Bacteria > Bacillati > Bacillota > Clostridia > Eubacteriales > Desulfitobacteriaceae > Dehalobacter > Dehalobacter sp. The sequence continues at coordinate 13,223 of NZ_JAPDHR010000037.1, read as the reverse complement.
ATTTGACTTCTCTCATATTCGCCAATATGTAGCCTTCAAATATTTCATTTATTTTCATTTGCTGTTCTCCTTAAAAAGAAAAGACACCTTGGGTTCAACCATCCATTTAAATAAAGTTCTAATTCCGTTCAAGGCCAGGATGATTGCCAGCGCTGCCCCAAGTATTATTACCAGCGCTCGCTGCGGTCCTGTCTGCAAAACCTGATAAAACCCGTATGCAACAAGGGCCTTCACGATCAATCCATGAAGCAGATACGTATACATCGTATTGCGCCCCAACGCTGAAACCAGAGGAACCTTCCTGCCAGGCACCAGCAGCAGCAGGCTCAGACCTAAAACTACAGCCAGCAGGTAAATACCTCCACGGTATAGACCTGCGAACCATTCCGTAGCGCCAAGCGCCTGATAAGATGCGCTCCCATAAAACCACGTAACGGTATAATTCTGACCAAAATAACAGAAAGCCAGAAAAGCCAGTAGCATAACACCGCCAGCAGCGAAGCGCCAATTTTTCGTCAGCAGCTTTTCCAGATGCTTTTTCTCAAAATAAAAGCCTGCCAGGAAAAACGGAAAGAAAACAACAATCCGCGACAGGCTCGCATAGTAACCCAGCTCACCCGTATATCCGGCAATAAGGCCGAAAAGAAATGTAACAGGCAGTGCATATCTGATCCTGACCACATAAGGCAGCGCCACTTTCCAAATAATCATGCTGAATAAAAACCACATGATCCAGTACGGCGTAAAAAAAGTAAAATGCAGGCTTTCCTTATGGAAAATCCAAAAGTCAAAAACGGAATAGATCATTTCGAAAATAACATAGGGTATGACTAGTTTGCTGATAATTTTTATCTCATATTTCGGATCATCAATATTCTTGGCAAAATAGCCGGAAATGAAAACAAACAGCGGCATATGAAATGAATAAATAAACGCATAAATGGATTTGAAAGCTGGAATATAGATCAGGGGTTCAATCATATGACCGACAACCACCAAAACAATCAGCATGAATTTCAGGTTGTCGAAGTACGGATCTCTTTGATTCATCCTCTGTCGGGTTCCTTTCTTTTCCTGATGATTTGATCTGGTTTATTATATCATTCATTTTGTCAAGAATCCTTAAAAAATTGCATTTAATTGGCCCCTTGTATTTAACAGGGGGCCAGGCTGCTGACAAGGCAATCGTTTGTCAGCAGTTTTTATCTTTTCAGAGGGGAAAAAAATATGGGCTTCCGGCAGAGGAACAGGAGGAATTTATCACGGATAACCAGGTCGGGAACATGAAGACTACTTTCTTCCTGGAGCCCATATTCGGGGTGATTTTGCAGCTGTACTGGTTCCATGTATGGTCACATTAATTGTTTGGGTATCAATACCGAAGATTTTTATAAATATGCAGTCATAGGTATCTGTAAGATTAATATCCAATTCGTAATTTCGTTCTGTTTCCGTCAGTTTTGTCTGATAATAATCTACGCTTACCTGGCTTTCATCCAGTCCATTTAATACTGCATAGGTGTCGGCAATGTCATTGAGCGTCACTTCAGGATTTTCCGAATGATCGATCGCCAATGTTTCATTAAAACGCGCATCCCTGATTATTTGCCCAACCTCAAACAAGTGTAGACGATTTAAGTACATCCCGCCAATATCTACAACAAGTCCTGTAAACCCAAACAATACAATTAACAGGGCAGCAAATAGAATTGTGATATTTCCATCTTCATTTTTTAAAAGTTTACGCATCAGCAAGCAGACGCTTCTAGGCATATTGCCACCTACTTTCTGACCTAACACACTTTGATTTGCTAACCTTCTTTTGTCATAATCAGTCGATTTTTTTTAAGGTTTTTCGTAAATGTCAGCTGTTCTCCGAATATCACTCTTCCTACCGGAGTCAACGGTTCAACTGTATAAACTAAACTGGCTGTGATCTGCGCATATCTCCATTTTTTTGTATTTTGATCCGTACCGCCGCCACTTTTGGGCGTGTAGTAGTCTTTCTTTTCAGTCCAACATTTTAACTTGGCATCACTCACAGACAGATCTTCCTCATCAACCAGCGACGATGTCTTTTCCATTGCCTCTTTTATTGCTTTTTTGGCAGATTCTCCACTGATAGTTTGGGAATAATCACTATCATAGCTTATACCCATTGTCCAAGACGCATTGCGATAAGCGTAATCAAAAGTAAGATACTTATTCATCATCCACCCTAAATCTATCACAGCAAACGTTAACGTTAGAAATAAAGGAAGTACCAGGGCAAATTCAACAAGTGCCTGTCCATTTTCATTTTTTAGCATGCGCATCAAATTGAACACCCTTCCCTTCAAACGTATCCGTTCGATATCTCTAACCATCCTCAGGGTACCCCTCTAAAAACACCTGCGAAGTAAATGTTGACAATACCCTAAATTCATCACCAAAAAACAATTTTGACTGCGGCATGAGCACCGGTACATCATATTCCAAGGTTACTGTCGCGTTAAAATATGTATAATAGCTTGGTAATTCTTGAAATTGAGATCCCTTGTTCGCATGATACGTATAATTCCTTCGTTTTGTCTCTCCAGCTTTGGCCTCAACGGTTAACTGATCAAAATCCAATCTGTCTGTATAATCACTAATGGAATTTTTTACTTGTTCTTTGATATTTGTCTTGCTGGTAACTTGCCGGATTCCCTCATTTGCTGCACTCTGTACCAATACTTGTGCATCGACAATTCGTCCGGCATCCAAAATAAAACCAAAAAATAGTAGTAAGATAGGCAAAACCAGTGCAAATTCCACCATAGCCTGACCTTTTTTGCATTCCCGTATTTTTCTTAAACTAATAAATTCTCTGATTTTCATATTTTTACCGCCCAGCATTAATATAATCAGCCGCTGCCATATGCAACTAGTTAAGCCTTGTCTATTTTTTACAATATATTTACGTTTAGTTTACAATCATTTTACATTTGGTTTTATATGGATTCTATCTATAAAAACTCAGACCCTCAAGAGGAAATTTGTCGAAATGATGTCTTTTACAAGAAATTGATACTTTCGGACTATTTTTGTTTCCCAATAGTACCAGTAGATTAATCCATGCGTTCCCAGTACCTACATATTTTGCGTAAAAAAAAAGGCCCCTGAGGGTCTTATTTTCTATACGCTAACCGACTTTAATACAGCCCCAGCATCCTTCCAGGAAACCTGCCCGTTGGTGAATTCATGCAGCCAGCCAGTAAAGGTATCCTGATCTCCATCCCGGATGTATACTTCAAGATCAATTTCTTCACTAAACTTTTCATTACCGCTTTCCATGCCCTTTTGCTTCAGGCCGTACCGGATCTGTTCAAACCAGGAGTACGGAATCCGGAGTACATAGATCCGGTGCGGAACGAGCTGGACAATCGCTGTGTTCTCCAATGCAAGGCGGGCTGTCCCGCCATAGGCTCTTGTAAGTCCACCGGTACCAAGCAGGATACCGCCAAAATAACGCACAACAATGATCTGGATGTTCCAGAGCTGCCGGTGCTGGAGCAGTTCCATGACCGGTCTTCCCCCTGTACCCTGCGGTTCGCCGTCATCCGAGGCTTTCTCAATCCTGCCTTCGTGAATACGGTAAGCGTATACATAATGACGGGCATTAGGAAGGACTTCCCGGATTTCCTTCATATTTTTTTCGGCTTCGGCCGTGCCTTCGATATATTTAACCAAAGCGATAAACCTTGATTTTTCAACGACTTGTTCGGCCTCTGTCTCTCTCTCGATTGTTTTAAATGCTTCCACTTTTCGTCCCCACCATTAACTTAATTATAGTTTTAGCCAGTACCTATATTCTAAATATAACATAGATTTCAACTTATATCCTTTAACCCTTCTTATATTTGACTTTTTCACACTATAACCGAACACAAAAAAGCCAGGATTTTCTCCTGGCTGATAGTTGCTTCTATATTTTTCCCTGCCAGTAGGCACTGGTAAACTACTTCCGGCAGTACGGATATTTGTTTAAAAGAGTGCCAGGAAAGTTACATAGGCTAGGCAAAACTCATTTCCTGTCCAATATCCCAATTCATTCCCATCGCGGGGTCCTTGTCTGCGAGTTCCGGAGCTCTTTAACGATATCACTCCAAGAAATCAACAATTGTTCTTCCATCGTGAAACACCTCCTATTTATAAATACCATACTCCATGACAAATTCATTTACGGCGATGATGTTTTCCGCCTTGCCATCCGCTGGTGCAAGAAGCTCCTTATCGGTGCCAAAAATGTATCCTCCGCCTGCCATACCATCGATTAATTCTTTCGCTTTGGCAATACATTCTTCCTTGGTCCGCTCTTGATAGAGGTTCATAGCTTCACTTATTGATCAACCCACCCATCTCTGGCATATTTTTACACCTTCAGCTGCGTTTGTCGAAAAGGCATCGGCACCTATACTTTTACATACATTCTCATTAACGGGTACTCCGCCGATAATCACCTTAACTGAATTTCTAAGGCCTGCTTCATTAAGCGCATTAACTGTTTCTTTCTTACTATCCAGCGCCAAAGTCAGTACGCCGCTTAATCCTATAATATCAGGGTTAACCTCTTTTACCTTGTCCACGATCTGGTTAACCGGAACATTGATCCCCAGGTCGATCACCTCAAAACTCGCGGCTTCAGCCACGGATCTGAAAATATTTTTGCCTATGTCATGAATATCTCCAAAGACTGTAGCTAAAACAATCTTTCCGCCTTTTGCTGAGGAACCTGCACTTAAAGCCGGTTTGAGCTTGTCCATTACACTTTGCAACACTTCCCCGGCGAAGACCAAATCTCCAATAAAGTACTCGCCCGAATCATAGCGTTCACCTACGAGTGTCATACCTTGCTGACAAGCTTTAACAACTTCTTGAGCTTCTGCGGCATTGTCGTCTTTACTTAGTACTTCATCAATGGCCTTGTTTAGCACGTCTTCGTCCAAATCGGACATCGCTTGAGTCAGGACTTTCAAATCCACCACTTCAGATCATCCTCCATAAAAATTTGTGTATACAAGCAACTATACCAAATATACATTTTTTTAAATTTAGTATGAAATGATTTTTAGAAATTTTATGTTCAAATATATCCGGATCATTGATTGCATCTTTAGAACTGCTTTAGCTGTAACATTACACAATCTTTTATGGTACATGTATCTCAATTCATACTTTTGGATTTTGTCTGACAGTATCTATTTATTGAATTTCCACCACATCGTAACTGCCTGAGAAAATTGCAGCACCAAACCATAAAAAAGAGCCGCTTAAAAATGATATTTTGTTTTCACTCATAAAACCTCCATAAAATATGTAATGGGATATGCCATTGTAAAGCATATCCCATTTATGATTGAAGTATCTTTCCTATCTGGCATTAATGGCTGATGCCTCGCGATATCCCGTTTAAAGCCTCTCCAGCCTCATTGATATGAATATTTTCAATCGCGAGGTCACCTAACGCAATGACCCCAATAATTTGCCCCTTGTTCAGCACAGGAAGACGTTTTACCTGGTATTCAGCCATGGTTTCAGCAACAGTATCGATATCCTGCGTGCCATCGATACAGATTGGATCTACCGTCATGCACTGCTCGGCCGTCATCTGGTTGACATCCTTGTTCGAAGCGATGACCCTCAGAACAATATCCCGGTCTGTAATAATTCCCAATACTTTGCCGGCCTGAACGACCGGAACAGCACCAATATCTTTATCTCTCATAATTTTAGCGATATCCGTAACTTTGGCTGCTGGGTCCACCCAGCTTACATCTGTTGACATAATATCCATGACCCGCATATAAAAAACACCTCCGTTTTAATATTTCCACTAGTTTTTCACTGAAACCAATGAATTATGTCAGTAAATAATCCCTTTGTAAAACGTTGATTTTAATTAAAGAAAAATGATTATCTATACTATCTTTTGCTGTAAAAATAAAATTATCCTCGGTTGACCCGGGGATAATTTTATTACGTTATTTACTGCTATTATTGTTGTTTATAATTGAATTCCTTATTTTTATTCTATTTGTTTGATTCATTTTGGTTTTCGGCCATACACGATCGCCACAACACCGCCGACAAGATTTTTATATCCCGTATCCTGAAGTCCGCATTCAGCAAAGATCAGGGTGAGCTGACGCTGAGATTCAAACTCACAGGCTGAATCATAAAGATACGTGTATTCTTTTTGTTTTCCGCCGTGGATTTTTCCCAGCCACGGGACGATCTTCTCAAAATACAGCCAGTAAAACTGTTTGAAAACCGGTATAGTCGGTTTTCCCATATCCAGAGATACAACCATCGAACCAGGTTTGACAACACGGATCATTTCCCGGATTCCGCGGCGCAGATCAGGAAGATTCCTGAGCCCCCAGCCAACGGTCGCTCCGTCAAAACTGTTGTCGGTAAAAGGCAAGCTCATCGCATTGCCCTGCAAAAGCTCAATACTCGCTTTGTAACGGTCATTTTCAATATTTTTCCGGCCCACAACCAGCATTTCCTCTGAAAAATCGACTCCGGTGACTCTGCCGGAATCCCCGACGGCGACGGCAATTTCTCTGGTAAGCTTGCCGGTTCCGCAGCACAGGTCAATCATCTTCATTCCGGGTTTAGCCTCGACAATCCTGACTGCTTTGGCCCGCCAGGCGTTATCCATCCCCATACTCATCAGGGAATTCATTAGATCATATTTCCCGGCAATCGCGTTAAACGTTTCCTTGACGTATTCTGATTTATCTTTGCCTGCAAAATCCATTTTCTCTCTCCTTGTACCATCTTGCCCAGTATATGGTCAGTACTATCATATGATAATTAGCCCAAATTGTCCAATTTAAGAACTATCTAGAATATCTCACCTGAGAAGCAAATGATCTGATGAAAAGCAAACAGTAATCTAAAACACTATTGCTAATGATTTTCAACTATGGTAGGATAAAACTAATTTAATAGTATGGGGAGCTGGGGATGCTGGCTGAGAGGGATATCACGTATCCGACCCTTAAAACTGATCTGGGTAATGCCAGCGTAGTAATAATAAAAAACTTTAATAACTGCGCTGCCTTTGCAGCGTTTTTTGTTTGTCGGTCATGGTTGATAAGCAGTGTCTTATTATTTACAAAGTCACGGACAGTAATCTATAAAATACGTGAAGGAGAAATGTATTTTGGCGAAGATAACAATGGCCTTTCAGGTCATTCCAAAAGTTGAGGAATCCAGAATCTATCCGGTTGTTGATGAAGCAATCAAAGTTGTCGCCCAAAGCGGCCTTCCCTACGAAGTCGGTCCGATGGAAACAGCACTTGAAGGAGAGCCTGATGAAATCTGGCAGGTCATCAAAGATGCTATGGAGGCTTGTATCAAAGCCGGGGCTTCCAGGGTAATGACCAATGTAAAAATTGACTATGTACCCCAGGGTTCCACGATCAATGAGAAAATTGCCAAGTACCGCTGAAAAGAAGGGATTCCCATTGCTGAAAAACAATAGCCGGAGATTCCGACCACCGGCTGTACTGCTGAGGTATGCCCCTGCCCTTTTCTTTTTGGTTGTGCTGCTGGCAGTCTGGCAGCTTACGGTAAATTACTTCAGCATCCCCCGCTGGCTTCTTCCCTCTCCTTCTCAGATCGGGAAAGCTCTCTGGAATACGAAGGACGTGATCTGGGGCCATACCAAAGCAACGATCATTGAGACGACGTTGGGCTTAGGGCTCGCTGTTGCTCTGGGCATGACGGTCAGCACACTAATGACGCTGTTTCCGCTGTCTCGGCGGGTGTTTTACCCATTTCTGATCATTTCCCAGACGATCCCCTTGATAGCGGTCGCACCGCTGCTGTTGCTCTGGCTGGGGTATGGGGTACTGCCTAAAATCTTGATTGTCGTTCTGGTCTGTTTTTTTCCGATCGCGATCAGTTTGCTTGAAGGCCTTGAATTAAGCGATTTAGATCTTCTGCATCTGCTGCAAAGCATGGGCGCATCCAAATGGCAGGTATTCTCCCTAATCCGTTGGCCTCACGCTATGCCGGCACTGTTTTCAGGCTTGAAAATTGCTGCTGCCTACAGTGTCATGACGGCTGTCATCAGTGAATGGCTTGGAGCAAGCCAAGGGCTCGGTGTCTATCTGCTGCGTTCTTCGAATAATTTCCTTACCGACAGAGTATTTGCAGCAATCATTGCAATCACTGCTCTCAGCTTCTTTTATTATGCAATCATTATTATTCTGACCAGGCTACTGCTTCCCTGGTATTCCCGATACAGACGGACAAGCTGACCCAGGGACGTATCTTTCGTCCCCGTAAACAAGGAGAAAAGATACGTTCCTTCGCCCCCCAAAAAATACAAGTGAGGTATAGAAATGAAAACGAAAAAGATATTGGTTACGTTTATTGTGCTCCTTCTGATTCTCACTGTGACTCTTTCGGGTTGCAGCAAACAGGCTGAACAGAACTCCGTCCAGAATAACCAGCCGGTTAAACTAACGCTTATGCTGGACTGGACACCGAATACGAATCATACCGGGCTATTTGTTGCTCAGGATAAAGGCTATTTCAAAGACCAGGGACTCGAAGTCAACATTGTCAACCCATCGAGCCAAGGAACACTCGAGCAGCTTGTTGCAACCGGAAAGGTAGATTTTGGTATCAGTGCACAGGAACAGGTTACATCTGCCCGCCTCAGTGACTTGCCACTTGTCTCTCTGGCAACTATCATTCAACACAACACCTCTGGTTTTGTCTCGCTGAGAAGCAAGAATATCCTGACAGCCAAGGATTTTGAAGGAAAAACATACGGCGGCTGGGGGTTGCCTTCGGAAACCGCGATCCTTACAGCGCTGATGCAAAAAGAAAATGCCGACTTCAGCAAAATCAACATGGTCAATATCGGGGAAACCGATCAGTTGGCCTCTTTGAATAGCAATATTGATCTGACCTGGATTTTCTATGGTTGGACAGGTATCCAGGCTGAAATCAGAGGACAGGAACTTAATATGATCTGGCTGAAAGATATCGACCCTGCCCTCGATTATTACACACCGGTCATTGTCTCGAACGAGGAAATGATTCAGAGTAACCCCGATACTGTCCGCAAAATGATGCAGGCAATCGGTGCCGGCTACGAATATGCAATTGGGAATCCGGAAGAATCAGCTGAAATCTTGATCAAATACGCTCCTGAATCCGATCCGGAAATGATCAAACGCAGTCAGGCCTGGCTGAGCCCGCAGTACAAAGCCGATGCGAAACAATGGGGTGTCCAGAAAGCAACTGTCTGGGAAAACTACAGCAAGTGGCTCTATGACAATAAGCTCGTCACCAAAATGATGGATTCATCCAAAGCTTTTACCAATGATTTTCTTCCGACCAGATAACGGAGGTCAGACGCCTTGACACTTGCCTTAAAAAACCTTTCGAAAACCTATATCGAAAACGGTCAATCCATGGAGATTTTCCGGGATTTGAATCTGACCATCGAGAGCGGTTCTTTCGTCTCCCTGATCGGGCCTTCCGGTTCCGGCAAGAGTACGCTGTGCAATCTTATCGCCGGTATTGAAAAGCCCGACCAGGGGCAAATCCTTCTCGATGACCAAGAAATCACCGGAATGCCAGGACATGTCGGCTACATGTTTCAAAAAGACCTGCTTCTTCCGTGGCGGACTCTTCGGGAAAATGTAACGCTGGGCTGCGATCTCAGACGCCAGGATAAAAAAATCTCTTCAGTCGAGGCCATCAAGGGTCTGGAACATTTCGGGCTGCTCGATTTTGCCGATTACTATCCTCATCAGCTTTCCGGCGGCATGAAACAGCGTGGCGCCCTGCTCCGAACCATCCTATTCGGACAGCCCACGCTGCTTTTGGATGAGCCTTTCGGGGCGCTTGATGCCCTGACCCGCAGAGAAATGCAGCTTTGGCTGCTGTCAATCTGGATTGAAACGAAGCATACCGTGCTCTTTATTACCCATGATATTGAAGAAGCAATTCTGCTGTCGGATAAAATTTTTGTACTCAGCAAATACCCGGCAGAAGTTGTCGAGATCATCGACGTTCCGTTTCCCCGGCCGCGTGATCCGGAACTGATTTTTTCTTCCGGGATATTGCCTTTGAAGACAAAACTGTTTCACTTGCTGGGAACTTGATATCCAAAGAACGTTTGAAGATGTTTCAATACCTGAAAAACTTTTTCGAAATCCCGCTGGGTTCTTTTACCCTTTGGCGCGATATGTTAAAATAGGGTAAGCATTTTTTCCCAGGGAGGATAAGACTAATGTATGAACTAAAAAATTTTAGTGAAGTCATCGTGAAGAAAACACTGGAAGATTATCTGCCCGTCGCCAATATCCCTTGCAAATGCGAACGGTGTCAGGCCGACATAATGGCTTTTGTACTGAACCGCTTCCCTCCAAGATATTATGTTTCCTTAAAAGGCGAAGTCATGACACACTTTGAATCACAAATGTTTCCGGACAAAGCCCGAGTTTTGGCAGAAGTCGTTGGTGCTGCCCAGATAGTTGCTGCTTTCCCGTCCCATCCGCTTGACCAGAAAGAAGAATAAACCCGCATGGGATTAATGACAGTTGCAAAGGCGCTTCAAATGATATGAGGCGTCTTTACTTTTTCCAATCCTGGATTTGATTATCGCTATTTACTCTGTTACAATGATTGCGACTTCAAAATAAAAGCAGGTGATCAGCGTGATTTCCGAGTATCAGGGACTAAAACTCGACCAATTCCAAATGGATGCGATTGAAGCAATCAATCACGGGCATTCCGTCATTGTCTCAGCCCCTACCGGGACAGGAAAAACAATGGTAGCAGATTATCTGGTCGAAAAATCAATTCGGGAAAGCAAACGGATTATTTATACAGCACCGATAAAAGCGTTAAGCAACCAGAAATTCAAAGATTTTTCCCACCAATTTGGCAGCGAGACCGTCGGGATCATGACCGGGGATGTTGTGATCAATCCTGGCGCTCCGCTGCTGATCATGACGACAGAGATCTTCCGCAACCAGGTCATCACCAATGACCCGGAACTGGAGCACGTTTCCTATATCATCTTTGATGAGATTCACTGGCTTAATGATGAGGACAGAGGTACAGTCTGGGAAGAATCCATCATTCTCGCTCCGCCAAATATTAAGATTCTGGGCTTAAGTGCCACAATTGCCAATGCCGTGGAACTGAAGGGCTGGATCGAGGCCATCCGCAAAGACACCGTTGTGTTGATCGAGGAACAGCAAAGGATCGTTCCTCTGGAATATTATTATTTTTGTCAGGACACCGGCATCATCGGCTATGATGACCTGATCAGGTTCTATTATCAGAAGCTTAAATCCACGGACAGAACCGATAATTCCCCGCTGTTTAAACCGACGTCACATCTTGACCTGATCAAAACTGTTGATAAACAATATCTTCCTACCCTCTATTTTGTATTCAGCAGAAAGCAATGCGCCGATAAAGCGCATGAACTGGCCAATATCAAAAACTATCTGTCGTCGGAACAAAGCAAAGAAGTGAAAAACATTTTTTTGGAGCATTTTGGTGCTGAAGATACTTGGTCCTCTTCCACGCGCAAGTTATTCAGGGTCTGCCGGAAAGGTATTGCCTATCACCATGCCGGGCTGCTGCCTTTGCAGAAATCCGTCGTAGAGGATCTTTTCCTGGCCAAGATGATCTCAGTTCTGTACTGTACCGAGACCTTCAGTGTCGGGATCAACTATCCTGTCAAGGCCGTCTGCTTTGATTCCCTAAACAAATACGACGGACGCAGTTTCAGGGCTCTGGCAAACCACGAATTTTTTCAGATGTCCGGCAGGGCCGGCCGACGCGGCATTGACGAGATCGGTTATTCCTTTGCGATTGTTGATTTGAATTACTTTGAAAAAGAACCGCCGGTAAAATTTGATATTGCCAAGTTAGAACCTCTGACCAGTCAGTTTCGGCTTTCCTATAATACAGTTTTGAATCTCCTGGCAACATTATCGCCGGAGCAAATCGAAACCTATTTCAAAAAAAGTTTTGCTGCTCATTCCTATATCTTGACCGCACAAAAAACGGAAGAAGAGATTCGTCTTCTGTCCGAGCAATCAGCCCAAGCCAAAGAGAACCTTTGTGAGCATGTCGGGACCTATCGGTGTCCGCTGAATTACTACCCGAAAAAGAAAGAATTGGACAGGCTTCATAAAGCCTATGATAAATTGGACCCGCGACGCCGCAATAAGATTTTCGGGCGTCAGATGCACCGAAAAATCATGAAATGGGAGAAGATCCTTAAGACTGTTCCCCAGAAATGTACCAGAAAACAAAACGACAGCTGTAAATCCTTCGCCGGAAAGTGGATGAACCTCGAAAAAGAAATCACGGACCTCAAGAATCAATTGTTCTCAATGCCGGATTACAACACATTTAATTCCGAATTTGAAAGAAAAAAAGCCCTACTGCAGCAAATAGGCTATATCGGAAATGACAAGCTTTTGCCGCGGGGGGAGCTCGCCAGATATATTTATGTGCAGGAAATCCTGGTAACCGAGTTGATTTACTCAGGAATCATCGAACAGCTGGATGATGACCAGCTGACTGCGCTGATTTCCTGTATTGATTATGAAAGCAAACGTAATGAGTATTTCCAAAAGTTTGACCAGATTGATTTTAAGCCTGTCAGGGAAATCCTGAATTATATTCAGAGCATCTGCGGGCCTGACGCTGTGCGCTTTGAATCCAAGGCGGCCGTCCTTGCGTATCATTGGAGCAAAGGCGCCACATTAATCGAGCTTCAGCAGCTCTGCACCCTCGATGAAGGAGACATTATCGCGGTCTTAAGGCGAACCATCGATTTACTGCGCCAGATGCGGGAAGCCGTAACAGACCAGTCGTTAAGAGAACGCTTCAGCATCTGCATCAAGAAACTGGACAGAGATGAGGCTTCGATCCAAGAGTTAAATTAAGCTGCCTTGCCCTCTGTAGCCATCAAAAAGAGGAGCCGTTTTAGAGGCCACTGAAAAACACTTTGTTTTTCGCTTAAACCACACAACCAAAAAACCAGAAGATGAGATATATTGACTCATTCTCCTGATTTTTCAATTCTTATATGTAATGGCTTAGTTTATCACTCTCTTTTTAACCCATTAAAGTTATAATTCTTTTTAAATTAACAGCAAATATTGTGGTCGCCGCTTGTAGCTGCATACCAAATATGCCTG